>JAYTHH010000021.1:0-7330 GCA_043732745.1 Rhodospirillales bacterium | reverse complement strand
GCCCGGGCTACCTGCGGTGTCGTTGGTCGCACGGTTCGGCTGGCCTTTGGCGCTCGTTGGCAATCTGACTGCTTTCGGCTTGTTGTGGCTTGCGGTCGCCTGGGTCGAAAGGCGGCGGCATGGCCCGCTCGCGCCGATAGCTTCGGGCGGGCATGCGCTGCGCGGGCCGTGGCCGTTGGCTGCAGGCGCGGTGGCACTTGCGGTGTCGAATTTTGCAACTCTCGGGCTGGCCGGCCGGCCCTGGGGCATCACGTCTGCCTTCGGACTTTGGGCCGGCAAACTGCTTTCTTTCGCGGACATCGACGTAAGGATGTGGGGTGGATGGGCCGCTCCGGCCCAGCGGGCAGCGTTGTCACGGCCGGTCTTGGCTGACATCACGTCCATCATGGATTTTGGCATCATGCTCGGCGCCATGTTGGCCGCTGGACTTGCCAGACACTTCGTGCTGCATCGTGCGATACCGGTCAGGCGTGCGGCCGCATCCATCATGGGCGGACTTTTGCTCGGGTATGGCGCACGCCTGGCTTACGGCTGCAACGTCGGGGCGTTCTTCAGTGGGATCGCGTCAGGCAGCCTGCACGGCTGGGTGTGGTTCCTCTGCGCGCTGCCCGGCATGTTCGTGGGGCTGAAACTGCGCCCGTTGTTCGGCATGACGGTCGAACACAAGCTGACGGCGTGCTGACCGCCGACCACAGCGAACTCGCACGCGGGAATCAGGCGACAGGCTCCTTCATACCGAAACCAATGGTGGAGGCGATCGCGTCGTCGACCGTCTCAAGCCAGACAAACCGCAGACGGTCTCGCGCACTCGGCGGAATGTCATCATAGTCCCGCCGGTTGCGCGCCGGCAGCATCACGGTATCGATCCCAGCCCGGGCCGCTGCGATGATCTTCTCGCGGATGCCGCCGACCGGCAGCACCAGGCCGCGCAGGCTGATCTCGCCCGTCATGGCCGTCGTGGGCGGGACGGGGCGGCCGGTCATCAGCGAGGTGAGTGCGACGAACATCGCAACACCGGCCGATGGTCCGTCCTTGGGCGTGGCGCCGGCGGGCACATGGACATGCACATCGCTTTTGGCGAACAGCTCGGGGTCGATGCCCAGATCGGCCGCACGCGTCTTCAGCAGGCTCAGCGCTGCCTGGGCGCTCTCCTTCATCACGTCGCCGAGCTGCCCTGTCAGGATCAGCTTGCCGTGGCCGGGGATGCGGCTGGCCTCGATGAACAGGATGTCGCCGCCGACCGAGGTCCAGGCGAGGCCGGTGGCGACACCTGCTATGGATACCTGCTGGGCCATGTCCGCATCGAAGTGTCGTGGCCCCAGAATGGTGGCGACTTCGCTCGCATCGATCAGGATGTCACCTTGCTTGCCCTCGGCGACGCCGACGGCGATGTTGCGGAATACCGCGCCGATCTCGCGTTCCAGGTTGCGTACGCCGGCTTCGCGGGTGTAGCCGTCGATGATCAGGTTCAGCCCGGCATCGTCCAGTGTCACCGCGGCGTTCTGCAAGCCATTCTGACGCAATTGCCGCGGAATCAGGTGGCCCCGTGCAATCGCTACCTTCTCCTCGGCGGTGTAGCCGGACAGGCGAACAATCTCCATCCGATCTCGCAACGGCCCTGGAATGGTGTCCAGCATATTGGCGGTTGCGATGAACAGCACCCGGCTGAGGTCGAACGGCACGCCGAGATAGGCATCGCGGAACGTGCTGTTTTGCTCTGGGTCCAACACTTCCAGCAGGGCGGAGGCGGGGTCTCCCTGGAAACCGCCGGCGCCGAGCTTGTCGATTTCGTCCAGCATCATGACGCAGTTGCGCGCACCGACGCGGCGGATCGCCTGGATCACGTTGCCGGGCATGGCGCCTACATAGGTGCGTCGGTGGCCGCGGATTTCCGCCTCGTCATGCACACCGCCGAGACTGATGCGGATGAACTTGCGGCCCACAGCACGGGCGATGGACTGGCCGAGGGACGTCTTGCCGACACCGGGGGGGCCGACAAAGCACAGGATGGGGCCGCGCCCGTCCGGGTTGAGCTTGCGGACGGCCAGGAACTCCAGGATGCGGCGTTTGATCTTATCTAGATCGAAATGGTCGTCATCCAGGATGCGGCGCGCGTCGGCTATGACAATGGGTGGTTCGTCCTCAACGAGCCATGGCAGCTCCGACAGGGCCTCCAGATAGCTGCGCACCATTCCGGCCTCGGCGGCACCTTCCGTCATGCGCTCCAGGCGACGCAGTTCTCGGCCTGCCTGAAGGGCCACAACGGCTGGCATGCCTGCTTTGTCCAGAGCTTGCTTCAGGTCCTCGAGTTCGGATCCGGTATCGGCTGATTCGCCAAGCTCCTTCTGGATCGCCTTGAGCTGTTCCCGCAGCATGAACTCGCGTTGGCGGCCTTCCAGCGTGGTGCGCGTTTGCTGGCCGATTTCGTGCGACAGCTCCAGGACCTGCTGCCGGTAGGCGAGACGCGAAATGACCAGGTCGAGCCGGGGCAGCAATGCCACCGTCTCCAGGATCTCCTGCTTCTCAATAGGTGGCAGGTCGAGCAGCCCGGTGATGAAATCTGCGAGCGCACCAGGCTGGTCGATTGAGCGAAGGGCTGTCGCCAATTCGGACGGCGCCTGTTCAATGAGGCGCAGAATCGCATGCCCTCGCTCCTGCAACTGGTGGAACCGGGCGTCGATCTCCGCGCCGCGCTCCGTGGGTTCGGCGATTCGCTCCACCAGCGCGGTGGAACTCGGCGCGTCCTGCAGCAGGCTCAGCAGCCGGACCCGCCCGATCCCTTGCAGGATGGCATGGTGCGAGCCATCCCGACCGGTGAAGTAGCGCAGCAACCGCGCTTCGGTGCCGATGGAGTAAAGCTCCGCCAGTCCCAATTCTTGAACAATCGGTTCCTCGACGAACGGTT
Source organism: Rhodospirillales bacterium (assembly GCA_043732745.1). GTDB lineage: Bacteria > Pseudomonadota > Alphaproteobacteria > Acetobacterales > Acetobacteraceae > CAIQQQ01. The sequence goes on along the minus strand of JAYTHH010000021.1, from coordinate 4,425 downwards.
CACGTTGCAGAACCACGGCCACATGCTGGCCAGCGCGGGCGGCCTCCTGAATCGCCGCGGCCGCAGCAAGGCGGCCGATCGCCATGGGCATCACCATGCCGGGCAGCAGCACGGTGTCGGTCAGGCCCACCAGGATCAGGTTCTCGGAAAGGGCGGCCGGCTCTTGGGCAGTATGGGGCACATCCATCAGACAAGCCTTCGCAATGTGAGAATCAGGCAGCCATCTTCGTGCCGATCGGCGACGAGCTGAAAATCACCTGGGGGCAGAGGCAATCGGCGCTCGAAAGCCCCGTGTGGAATCTCGACACGATGCACCAGCGCCGGACGTGGGACGGACGGCCATTTCCTTGTGCCCCGGACCAGCAACTCGCCGCCGCGAACGACAACATCCATGTCATCCCGCCGGACACCGGGCAGGGCTATGACCACCACCAGTTCCGCCGGCGTCTCCAGCACGTCGACAGGAGGCTCCCACCCGTAATCTGTCGGCTGGAAGGCCTCCTGATGTCGATTCATGCCTTGGGCCAGCAACCGCAAGGCGTCCGACCACATGATGTCCCTTGGTGCACGCGACATTATGTGTCCTCGTTGATCGGACCTGGCCGCCGGATCGAAAGCTCAGATGGGGGCACCTTGTTCGATCCAATAAAGCCTGCTTCGGGATTGTAAAAACGCATGTGTGGATCCCAGATACTTCAGTCTTCAAAGTCCTCGCAGGATTCACCGAACTGTGAGAGGCCTTCCTCAAGATAGTCCGATAACAACGGTATCCCCAGGAGGTATGCGGCTGTACGGCCGTTATCGGCATATCTTGCCGCCTCCTGCAGCTTGTTCCATCCGGCGAGGTCGTCGTCGCCGCGCCCGAGCCAGGCAAGTGCAACGAGGTCGATTCTTTCGTCTGCATTCAGGTCATGAATGAAGCTGGTCAACTCATGGACGACGGGATCGCTGCAATCGTCCTCAAGAATGTCAACCATGCCGTCATCCGTGCCGTTCGAACCGGAATCCGGATCCGATTCCGCCACTTTCTCGTCGAATTGCCGCGCCTTGGCGAGGATGAAGCATATCTTGGCGACGGGAATGGACAGACTTGGAATGCCAACCATACTTCAATCCAACTCCAATCAACCTACTCTGTCAGGAGCACATTAAAGCGTTTCGGCGATGAGTTTTTGCACAAATCCGGTTAGCAAAGATGCGGAAACGCGCCGTCATCGGTCTTTCGAAGTCCCCGTAGGTCGAATTTTTAGCATCGATGGTCCCGCAATAATCATGGTTCCTGCAGTTCCGTTTGTAATCTCCAGTGCGTCTTCAAGGCGTCCAATCGCGGCTGTGTGGCTTGTTACATTTACGAAACTTTTCGCCGCATCGAGTTTCGGCCGCATGGAGCCGGCAGAAAAATGGTTTGTGTCGAGCCCAAGAGCGCCGATGCTCACAATTCTTTGCTCGTCGGGCTTGCCGAAATTTTCAAAGACTGCATCGACATCGGTGAGCAAGAGCAGTTTGTCGGCGCCAAGCCGTTGAGCGATAAGGCTGCTAGCAAGGTCCTTGTCGATCACCGCTTCCATTCCGGTTAGTGCTCCAAGTTCATTCCTAATTACCGGCACGCCCCCACCGCCGGCACAAATTACAGTGACATTGCGCTCGACGAGCATCGAGATGATTTCCAATTGGACAATCGCCACCGGCAGAGGGGAGGCCACGACGCGTCGCCAACGGTCGCCATCAGGTGCGATCTGCCAACCTCGCTCCCTCACGAACCCGCGCGCTGTCGGTTCGTCATACACCGGCCCAACCGGTTTTGTTGGATGGAGAAACGCTTTATCCGCCACATCCACCAAGGTCTGAGTCAATACCGTCACGATCAACGCATCAGCTGAAAGCGTATTGCGGAGCTCCTGCTCTATGATATAGCCGATGAGCCCCTCGCTCTCGGCGCCCAGTATATCAAGCGGGTAATGACCGTCCTTCGGTCCTGCCAGCGCCTGCAGCCCGAGCATGCCAACCTGCGGGCCGTTCCCATGCGTGATAATGAGTCGGTGGCCCGCATTTATGAGCTTAGCCATCGCGTGAGCTGCTTTTTGGGCATTGCTTCGCTGGTTGGCGGCGGTCATGGGTTCGCCGCGTTTTGAGAGAGCATTTCCGCCGAGGGCGACGACGATCAGCATCCTCGATTAACCGGCCATCGTTGCGACGAGGATCGCCTTGATCGAATGCATCCTGTTTTCTGCCTCGGCGAACACGATCGAAGCCGGCGACTCAAAAACCTCTTCAGTAACTTCCATACAATTGATGCCGAACCGTTTAGCGATATCGGCGCCGACGGTCGTATCCGCGTTGTGAAACGCAGGCAGGCAGTGCATGAATTTGGTGTAGGGATTGCCTGTTGCGCCCATGACCGAGGTCGTCACCTGATAGGGCGTGAGCAGCTTGATTCGAGCCTCCCATGACTTTTCATCCTCGCCCATCGAAAGCCAGACATCAGTATAGATGAAATCAACATCCTTCACGGCATCCGCGACGGCCTCGGTAATCGTGAGCCTACCGCCGTTGGTTTGCGCGATGCTTTTGAACTGCTCGACAAATGCGGCGTCGGGCCATAACGATTTGGGCGAAGCGATGCGCATGTCCATTCCGATTTTTGCAGCGCCGATGGCTAATGATAGGGCAACGTTGTCGCTTCCATCGCCCACAAAAGCGAATTTGACATCGGAGAGATGCTTATGTGTGTATTCGCGCATGGTCATGAAATCGGCGAGCACCTGGGTTGGGTGCGCCTGATCCGTTAGGCCGTTGAAGACCGGCACACCGGAATAGCGCGCGAGAATTTCGACGTCCTCCTGCCCAAAACCACGGTATTCGATCGCATCATACATGCGACCAAGAACCCGTGCCGTATCCTTCATCGTTTCCTTATGGCCAATATGGCTGCCACTCGGTCCAAGATAGGTGACATGAGCGCCCTGATCGTAGGCAGCGACCTCGAACCCGCTTCTTGTACGGGTCGAATCTTTCTCGAATATCAACGCAATATTTTTATGAGTCAGACGCTGCTGCTCCGTTCCCGCATATTTTGCAGATTTTAAATCAGCCGACATTTTGAGCAAAAAACGGATTTCATCGCTGCTAAAATCAAGCAGCTTCAGAAAGCTTCGGCCATGAAGATTTTGTGGCATCAAACTGTCCTTTATGTTGGTTGTATCGCAGTCATAGTTTGAGCGCGCCGGTGGCCAGTCCCGCCACACCGGTGCACGCCATCAGCACGACGGCAACGCAGACGACCCATTCGACCAGGGTCAACTTGATACGCTGCTCACGCTTTCCGAGGATGAATAACGGCAGGCCGAGGCCCCAGACGGCGGAGGCCAGGAGGACATATTTCAGTCCTGCGCCGTAAAACATATAGAGGACAAATAGGACGGCAAACGACGCCACCGCCATTTCCCAGTAACGTCCTTTGCTTTTGTCGCCTTCATAACCTTTGCCGATATAGGCCGATTTGACCGCGTAGAGTGATGAAAGAAGGTATGGAAGAAGCGCAAGCGATGTGGAGAAGGCCAGCAATGTGTAATAGTCGGCGGAACTGAATCCGGCGACCAGAATCATTGCTTGAGCGATGCCGGTCGTCAGCAACATCGAATTACTGGACGCGCCAGATTTGTTGAAATGTGCCAACCAGCGCGTTGCGCTTTTACCGCGGCCGGCCAGCATAACCTCTTCCGCGCTCAATGCGACCCATGCAATCAACGCGCCGGTGACGGAGACGACCAACGTGATGTTGATGAGAGAGCCGCCCCAGGGACCGACCATAGCGATCATCAATCCAGCCATTGAGGGCTGGTGCAGCGTGGTGATCTCTGCTGCGGGCAAAATGCCGAGCGTCAGGACCGAGACGCCAACAAGCAGCAGCGCGACAATTACCGCGCCAATGGTGGATGCTGTTGCAACATCAGATAGTTTTCGTGCTCGGATAGCGTATATTGTGCCTGACTCTAGACCGATCAAGGTCCACATCGCAGCGAGTAGAACAGATTTACTCTGCGTAAAGATCGAGGTGCCATGGCTTTCACCATAAAAGTCAAATTTGAAGGTGCTATAGTTAAAACTATAAACTGCCAGTGCTACAAACATTATAATTGGTACTATCTTGATAACTGTCACCACATTATTGATGCCGGTGCTAGTTTTGACGCCGCGCAGCACCAGTGCATTGACTGACCACAACAATGCCGACGCGCCGGCGATGGCGGGCCAAGTAGTGCCATTTCCAAAATATGAGAACACTCCGTAGGCGCCTAATGCGCTGAAGATGACGACCAAATAGGATGCGTTGCCGATCGCATCGCCGGCACCGTGACCATAGGCGCTGAAAAATCCGGCGATGTGACCGAATCCGGCTTTGGACCAGCCGTAAATGCCATCATC
>JAYTHH010000020.1:0-2132 GCA_043732745.1 Rhodospirillales bacterium | reverse complement strand
CATCAGGTGACGGTTTTCGAAAAAGGACGAAGGCCCGGGGGCCGCGTTGCCACACGGCGTGTCGGTGGCGCGATGTTCGATCACGGTGCGCAATTCGCCACCGCGCGCAATCCCGATTTCTCCATTCTGCTGCAACGCCTGCGGGCGCGCGGCGTAATGGCCCCGTGGCAAGCAGCCGCACGTGCCGCCGAGACCGCCTGGGTGGGTCTGCCCGGCATGTCTGCCCTGCCCGGCACCATGGCCGCCGATCTCGCGGCCGCCGGCGTCAGCCTTCAGACCGAGCGCCACGTGGCCTGGCTGTACGACGACAACAGCCTGCGCCACCTGTCGGCCAATGAGGCCCGGCCCGGCAGCACGACCGACACCGGCGGCGAGCGGACTGCGCCTTTCGACGCCGTGTTACTGGCCGTGCCCGCGCCCCAGGCCACCTCGCTGTTGGCCACGCGCGGGCATCCGTTCGCCGCACGCCTGGCCGACGTGGTGCTGGCGCCCTGCTGGGCCGTGATGACAAGCTTCGCCGAACGCGTTGCAGGCCAAGACGTGATCCGTCCCACCGACGGCCCGCTCGTCTGGATCGCCCGCAACAGTGCCCGGCCCGGCGAGCAGGCCGCCACCTCGGACAACTGGGTGCTGCATGCCCGCGCCGACTGGAGCAGGGCGCATCTGGAGAACGACGCCGACTCGGTCGCCAAGGCGCTTCTGACGGCCTTCCGGCATGAAATCGGCAGCGACCCCGCCGCATCTCAGATCCCGTCACAGATCCTGGCGCATCGTTGGCGCTATGCGCAGGTTGAAACCCCGCTTGGCACGCCGTTCCTATGGGACGCCGCCGCCGGCATCGGCCTGTGCGGCGACTGGTGCGTGGGACCGCGGATAGAAGCAGCATTCGTCAGCGGCGAAGCGCTTGCCCGCGGCGTGATGGCCGCGTCATGAGCGACGATGATGAGCCCATCGCGACCGACGCCCCACAAACCCGGTCAGCCACCCCAAATCCGCCCCGCGTGCGGGTGCCGCGCGAAAAGGTGCCCGCCGGCGAGCGGGCCATTGAGGCCGCCATCCTGAGCCACGTCATGGCAGCCGGCCCGGAAAAATCGGTCACGCCGACCGATATTGCGATGGCGATGGGTGCGGACTGGCGCAGCAAGCTGACCGCCGTGCGCCGCGCCGCCATTCACCTGGCACTGGAAGGTCAGATCGATATCCTTCGCAAGGGAAAGCCAGTGGATCCAATCGGCGTGAAGGGCGTTATCCGCCTGCGCTTGGTCCAGATTGGCCCTGACATCCCCCCTTCCGATGAGTTGTCGTAAACGATGCAGAATGAGTCGACGCCCTCGCTCCTGACCCTGCCGCGCGACACCTGGACACTCGCCAGGCCCTATTTTTCGTCCAGCAAGCGCGTAACTGCGTGGAGCCTGCTGGCCGCCATCGTGGTGATGAACCTCGCACTGGTCGGCATGGACGTGGTGCTCAGCTTCTGGAACCGCGCCTTCTTCAACTCCTTGCAGAACAAGGACTACGAAGCCTTCACCGAACTGCTGCTGACCTACAATCGGTCCCCGGAAACCGGCCTGCTGCCGGGGTTCGTCGCCATCGCCGTGGTCTATATCGTCGTAGCCGTCTATCGCACATATCTGAACCAATGGCTGCAGATCGACTGGCGCGAATGGATGACCACCCACCTGCTCGATGACTGGTTGGCCGACCGTGCCTACTATCGCATCAGCCTCACCGCCGGCACCGGCGCCGATCAAGGCACCGACAACCCCGACCAGCGAATCGCCGAGGATATTCGCGGCTATGTCACCAACTCGCTAGCCATCGGACTGGACCTGCTGTCCAACATCGTGACGCTGTTCAGCTTCGTGACCATCCTATGGACCTTGTCCGGCCCCGCCTCCCTGCTCGGCATCAATATCCCCGGCTTCATGGTCTGGGTGGCGCTGGCCTATGCCGCCGCCGGCACGCTGCTGACCCATTGGATCGGCAAGCCGCTGATCGGCCTCAACTTCGAACAGCAGCGTGTGGAGGCGGATTTCCGCTTCTCGCTCAGCCGCCTGCGCGAAAATCTCGAAGGCGTGGCGCTGTATCGCGGCGAGGCGCAGGAGACCACGGGGCTGCGCGCCCAGTTCAGT
>JAYTHH010000019.1:0-7340 GCA_043732745.1 Rhodospirillales bacterium | reverse complement strand
GGTGCAGGATGGTGCCCTTGTGGTGCATCGCAGCGCCGGCATGGCCAGCCTGGAACTGGGCGTGCCGATCTCGGCCGACATAAGCTTTCGCATCGCCTCTGTCAGCAAGCAGTTCACCTGCGCGGCGATCCTCAAACTGGCCGGGGAAGGGAAGCTTTCGACCAGCGACGACATTCGCACATATCTGCCTGAACTGCCCGATCTCGGGCCGATCACCATCGACATGATCATGCGCAACATGTCGGGCATCCGGGACATGCTGGAAATCCTGCGCCAAGGCGGCATGGATCTCAGCATGCCGTGCCGGCGTGAGGATTTTTTCGCGGCGATCGGCCGGCAGACCGGCACGAATTTCCCGCCGGGCGAGCGGTTTCTTTACAGCAACAGCAATTTTTTGCTTGCCGGCGAAATTGCTGAGCGCGTGAGCGGGATGTCGCTGAAGGATTATCTGCAGACGTATTTCTTCACGCCGCTGAGCATGAACGCGACGCGCCACACCCCCACCACCAGCGAGGTGGTGGCCAACCTCGCCCAAGGCTATTTGCCGCAGCCGGATGGCAGCTTCACCAAGGCGGCCCATGCCTTCCCGCTCGGTGGCGAGGGCGGGCTGGTGTCCACGGTGGCGGATCTTGCACTGTGGGACCAGGCGCTGGAAAGCGATCTGGCCGATCGGGCCGGGCTCACGGCACAGGCCGATTTCACCAACGGGCACAAGAACAGCTACGCGCGCGGCATGGTGGTCAGCCAGCATCGTGGCATCTGGACCGAAGACCATGGCGGGCTGTGGCCGGGTTTCCGGACCGCCTTCCTGCGCGCGCCGGATCAGCGGACGACAGTCATCTGCATTGCCAACAGCGGCGGGATCGACCCGGCCCAATTGGCCTTCGCGACGCTTGACGCGCTGCTGGACGGAAGGCCCGGCGTGCATCCGGTCCCCAAGATGCCCGATGCCGCGGCGCTTGTGCCGATGGCAGGCCGCTATCTCGACGCCACCGGCCCCATGACGCTGGACGTGGCGGTGGACGTAAAGGGCCAGATGAGCGTGGGGGTCAATGGCAACCAGATGACGGTGAAGGCCGCCGAGGACGGTCGCCTGGTTGCAGGAAAGGGCTCGTTCGCGCTGCTGATCCGCCCGCTGGACGATGCTCTGGAGGTGGAGCTGCCGTCCGGCCATCTGCAGAATTTCGCCCGCGTGACCAGTCCCGCGGCGCTGCCGGAGGGGCTCGACGGTCGCTATTTTTGTGCGGACATGGATGCGAGATGGACGATTGCCGGCGAGGCGGTGTCAGTGGAAGGCCCGATCGTCCGTGCCGAGGGATGGCGGGTTGAGGGTGTCCAAGGCGACGTGATCCGTCTGCATATGCCCAGCGTGTTGTTCCAGGGGTGGCTGGATGTGCGGGTTCAGCGCGGCGTTGATGGCGGGGTGACGAGCCTGTTCGTCAATGGCGGCCGGGCGAAAGGACTGATCTACCGGCGCGTGTAAACCTGGCACCACGCCGCGATGTTCATTTTTGGTTCATCTTCTCGGCGCAGACTGGCCCAATGCGAGCGTGTCAGGGGACCAGATGCCAGGGACGGGGAAGCGACTTCTGATTGTTGAAGATCAGGAGCTGATGGCGATGACGGTGGCATCCGTGGTGCGGCGGCTCAACTACGATGTGGTCGGGTCCGCTGCCACCGCCGAACGGGCGTTGGAACTGGCGCGGCAATGCCAGCCGGACATTGTGCTGATGGACGTGAACATCAAAGGAGTAATGGACGGAATCGATACCGCTTGCGCCATGCGTGGCTGCACGGATGCGCAGATCGTGTTTCTGACCGGCGCGTGTGACCCTGCTTCAATGGCGAGGATGGAAGCGGTCTCGCCGGCGGGGATTGTGTTGAAGCCGTTTCGGCGCACCGAGTTGGCCAATAAGCTGGCCCGCGCTGGGCAGATCAGGCCAGCCTGGCGGCACGCCGAAGTGGCGGTGCCGGTATAATCGTCACCCGGCCTTGCGCAGGATCAGTGTCCCCCACTGCCCCTCGACCAACACACGCTCCAGCCGCAGGCGATGCGCGCCCTTCACCCAGTTCACTTGGCTGGTCAGCAATCCGGCCAGGATAGCAGTGCCACCAGGTGCCAGATTGGCACTCAGATGCTTCGCCATCAGCGTCAGAGGGCGGGCCAGGATATTGGCAAAGATGAGATCGTAGGGCGCATGGGCCGAAAGCACCGGGCTGGTCCAGCCATCGGCCCGCAGAAACGCCATGCGCGCATGCAACTGGTTGCGCCGCGCATTGTCCCGCGCCGTGCGAACGGACCACGGATCGATATCGGTGGCCAGCACCGGCCGCCGCAGCAGCTTTGCCGCCGCCATCGCCAGAATGCCGGAGCCGGTGCCGAGATCGAGAATACGGCCCGGCCTGCGATACGCGATCATTTCCAGCGCCCGCAGGCACCCCCGCGTCGAGCCATGCTCGCCGGATCCAAACGCCACGCCGGCATCGAGCGTAACAGGAATGCGGCCGAACGCTGTCGGTTCTGTGAGATGGGTGCCGCGGATGGCGAACCGATCGCCCACAAGCTGTTCGGGAAAGGCGGAGCGGGTGCGGGCCAGCCAGCCATCGGCCGGCGTTTCGGTGCGGGAGATCTCGGGATCGAGCCCGCTCATCATGCCGGCGATGGAAAGGCCGGCGCACAGCTCGTCCTCGAACGTGCCGCGATCCTTCACGCCTTCGACGGTCCACATTCGGGTGGCCTCATCGAGAAAGAACCCGATCGTGCCGCAGGCTTCACCGAGCGCCGCCTCATAGGCCTCCAGCGCGTCCTCCGGAATGGTCACGCTGATCGTCTCAAGCGCCACGGCGTGGCGGCTCAGCCGGTGCTTTGTCATGCCAAGTCCACGAAACGATTGTCCACGCGCTTGCTGCCGGCCTTGTCGAAATCCACATCCAGCTTGTCGTCGTCCACCGCGGTCACGGTGCCGCCGCCGAATTTCTGGTGAAACACCCGCGCACCTATCTCGAAGCGGGCGGTCTGCGCCGCGCGCGGTTTTGATTCCCACGCTTCGATCGTGTGTGCCCGCCGCGCCACGAGCGGAAAGGCGCTGCTGAAAACCGGCGCCGCCAGCATCCGCTCGCGCTGAACCTGCGCGCTGCCCGAGCGTTCGATCATCTCCTCCGGCAGTTCATCGAGAAACCGGCTGGGAATGGAGCTTTGCCAGTTGGCATAGATGCGCCGATTGGCGGCGTAGCTGATGATGGCGCGCTGCCGGGCGCGAGTGATGCCGACATAAGCGAGCCGGCGTTCCTCTTCGAGACCCTTCAATCCCGTCTCGCCCATGCTGCGCTGGCTCGGGAAAAGTCCCTCCTCCCAACCCGGCAGGAACACGGTGTCGAATTCCAGTCCCTTGGCGCCATGCATCGTCATCAGGCTGAGCCGATCGGTGTCGGTGCGCTCCTCGTTCTCCATCACCAGCGAGACGTGATCGAGAAATCCGCCCAGCGTGTCGAAATCTGCCAGCGCGCGCACGAATTCCTTCAAATTCTCCAACCGTCCCGGCGCCTCTGCGGATTTGTCGTTCTTCCACATCTCCGTATAGCCGCTCTCATCGAGCACGGTCTGCATCGCCAGCACATGCCCGTCGCGCGCAACCACCTCCCGCCAGCGAACAAAGCCGGACAGCAGAGCCGAAATTCCTTCCCGAACCTTGCCCTTCAGCCCGCCGGTTTCTACCAGAAAGGCGGCCGCATCCATCAGCCCGGTGCCGCGCGCACGCGCCGTCTCGTGCAAAGTCCGCAAAGCGCCGCCGCCCACGCCACGGCGCGGCGTGTTCACGATACGCTCGAACGCCAGGTCGTCGGCCGGCTGTTGCACCAGGCGCGCATAGGCGATCGCGTCGCGGATCTCGGCACGCTCATAGAACCGCAGGCCGCCCACCACCTTATACGGCAGACCCAGCACGATCAGCCGCTCCTCGAACGCGCGGGTCTGAAAGCCAGCGCGCACCAGAACGGCCATTTCCGATAATTTATGGCCGCCGCGATGCAGGGTCTCAGCCCGGTCGCCAACCATGCGGGCCTCTTCTTCACTGTCCCACAGCCCGACAACCTGCACGTTCTCGCCGGCCGCATCGTTCCGTCCCGGGCGCAAGGTCTTGCCCAACCGCCCTTCGTTATGCGCGATCAAGCTCGCCGCGGCGGCCAGGATCGGCACGGTGGAGCGGTAATTCGCTTCCAGCCGCACAACCCCCGCACCCGGAAAATCGCGCTCAAACCGCAGGATGTTCTCCACCTCGGCGCCCCGCCACGAATAGATCGACTGGTCATCGTCACCAACGCAGCAAATATTCTGCGGCCCGCCATCCGGCTTCTGCGCCAGCAGCCGCAGCCACAGGTACTGTACCGTGTTGGTGTCCTGATATTCGTCCACCAGAATGTAGCGGAACCGGCGGTGATATTCGGCCAGAATGTCAGGATGCCCGCGCAGGATCTCCACCATGTGCAGCATCAGATCGCCGAAATCGGCCACGTTCAGCGCGCGCAACCGGGCCTGATAATCCGTGTAGAGCTGGATTGCCTGCCCCCCGGCAAAGTCGGTATCCTCCGCCGCCGTCACCCGCGCCGGCGTCAGCCCGCGATCTTTCCAGCGTTGGATAATGGCCATCAGCGCCGGCGGCACCCAACGCTTGATGTCGATCCGAGCGGCCTCCATCACCTGCTTCAGCAGGCGCAACTGGTCGTCGGTATCCAAAATGTTGAAGCTGGAGGTCAGCCCTACATGCTCGGCATGGCGGCGCAACATGCGGGCGCACAGCGCGTGGAACGTCCCCAGCCACAGCCCCTCGGCCGGCTCGGTCAGCATCGCACCGACACGTTCGCGCATCTCGCGCGCCGCCTTGTTGGTGAAGGTCACCGCCAGAACCTGACTCGGAAACGCGCGCCGAGTCAGCAGGATATGCGCGAATCGCGTGGTCAGAACGCGCGTCTTGCCCGTGCCGGCGCCGGCCAGAACCAGCAGCGGCCCGTCCACATGCTCGACAGCCGCGCGTTGTTCGGGGTTCAGGCGGGAGAGGTAGTCGCTCATAAAGGGCGCTGTAACATCCGTGAGTGAACCCAGGATATAGAACATGTGGCGAACGTGACCAAGACGCTTGACGCTTTTCTGTCCTGGTCCGCCCGGCATGGCTCCATGTTGCTGGCGCTGGGCATTTTCGGCGGCGTGCTGGAACCGGCGTTGGCGCATGCGATGGTGTGGTTCATCACGCCCAACGTGGTGGCTTTGGTCACGCTCGTACTCTTGCGAGTCGATATCCCACAGGCGTTCGGCCATCTCCGGCGGCCTGGCAAGCTGGCGGTCATCGTGGTGTTCCAGATGCTGATCTCGCCGGTCATCGCAGCCGGTCTGGTGGCACTGACGCCGCTCGACGCGCCCACATCAGCCGCCGTGGTCATCTTCGCCACCGGGGCCGCCGCAACATCCGGGGCGGCCTTTGCCCGGCTGGTCGGGCTCGATCCGGAACTGACGCTGCTGGCCACGCTGGCGAGCATCTTCATCGTGCCGCTCACCGGCCCACCAATGGCCCATCTGCTGACCGGCATCGATTTGCATCTGTCGGTGCCGGCCTTCATGGGGCGACTGGCGCTGGTGGTGGGGCTGCCGCTGATCGGATCATTGCTGCTGCGCCGGCTGATCGGCCTGCAGCGCCTGGTGCCGATGGGCCCGGCACTCGATGGCGCGGTGGTCTGGCTCGTGGTGCTCTACGGATTCGCGGTCATGGACGGCATGCGCGATCGCATGGTGTCAGACCCTTCCTGGGTCCTGACGGCCACCATCGCAGCCTTCGCCACGGATTTCGGCCTGAACCTGCTGACCACGCTCACCTTCCTGCGCCTTGGATTCCGCGAGGCGGCGTCCGTCGGCCTGATGGCAGGAAACCGCAACATGGCGCTTTACCTCGCCGTGCTGCCAGCAGGCGCGGACCGCCGCATCGCGCTGTTCTTCGCGCTGGTGCAGATCCCCTTGTTCATGAGCCCGTTCCTGCTCGGCCCATTGTACCGCCGCCGCCGCCGCCCTTAGGCGAGGCCTCGCCCGACATCTGATGGACGCGTGGGTGTCGAGCCAACTTCGCCCTGAGAATCAGGACGCATCACCGGACATAGCGAGCATGGTTTTGCCCTGGGCCGCCGACTTTGCAGCGGCCTGGGCCACCCATTCGGTGCTGCCCGACAGGCAGACCCCCTCGGCGATCGCCAAACAGGAGGTGGTTTGATGGATTTCGCCATGATAGGTCAACGCCACAGCACTCGCGGCAACACCCATCAACAGCGCTCCAATAACGAGAGAACGAATACGAAGCTGAACATGCGTGACCATCTTTTTACCTCATATCGACGCAGCCATTGGCATCGAGATATGGAGCATGGCGCAGAAACTTGCCGAAAGATGTTAAGAGCGTCACATCGCGGTGCACAAAAGCGTGAACTACACCGTTTCTATGGCGTCCTGTGGAACCGGTCGTACCCCGAGCACATGCGCGATAGCGTAGGTGAGGTCCGGGCGGTTCAACGTGTAGAAGTGGAACTGGTCGATCCCGTTGGCGCGCAGCAGGCGCACCTGTTCGGCCGCCACGATGGCGCCCACCATGCGGCGGGTTTCAAGATCGCCCTCGGTGCCTTCGAACATATGGCCGAGCCAATCGGGGACCGTGGCGCCGCAGATGGCGGAGAATTTTACAGTCTGCGCGAAATTGGACACCGGCATGATGCCCGGCACGATCGGCGCCGTGATCCCAGCAGCCAGGCACCGGTCGAGGAACCGCAGATAGGTTTCGGTTTCGAAAAAATAATTCGTGAACGCGCGGGTGGCGCCGGCGTCCAGCTTGCGCTTGAGATTGTCCAGGTCTGCCTGGGGGCTCAGCGCTTCCGGATGCGTCTCGGCATAGGCCGCCACGCTGATCTCGAAATCGCCAATCCGCTTCAGGCCGGCCACCAGATCGGAGGCATAGGCGTACCCATCCGGATGCGGCTTATAGGCGCCGCCCCCCGGCACGTCGCCGCGCAACGCCACGATATGGCGCACGCCGGCATCCCAGTAGCGTCGTGCCACGTCGTCCACCATGCCGCGCGAGGCGCCGACGCAGGTGAGGTGGGCGGCGGGGATCAGGCTGGTTTCAGACACGATCCGCACCACGGTGGCATGCGTGCGTTCCTGCGTGCTGCCACCGGCGCCATAGGTGACAGATACGAAACGCGGCGCCAACGGTTCAAGCCGGCGGATGCACGCCCAAAGCTGCTGCTCCAACGCCTCGGTGCGCGGCGGCATGAACTCAAACGACAGGGCAGGCGGCATCTGGGTGGCA
>JAYTHH010000018.1:0-20436 GCA_043732745.1 Rhodospirillales bacterium | reverse complement strand
AATCCATTTGGGGAGAAATCAAGGGCCATTTGGAGATCGTCACTCAGATCATCATTGTTGTCTCGCGGAATCGATCTCCATCAGCAGTGCCAGCAATTCGACAGCAGCCACAGATTTCGGGGCCGTCTCTGTCACGCCAAGCCCCAGCGCGAAGGCGTTCGCGAAGCCCACCCGGTTGCCTAGGCTGGATCGTGTCCGCTCGACCCCGCTTTTCTCGATTTGCGCCGTTACCCGGCTCAGCAGCGTGCCCGAGGCCGGCGCGCGGTTCAGCACCACACGCACTGCGCGCTTTTCCGTCTTGGCCAGTTTCAGTGTGCCCTCCGCCGCCCACAGATCGGGCAGGCTTGGCTGGATCGGCACCAGCACAAGATCGGCGCCCCGAATGGCCAGGCGGGCATCGGTCTCGATCTGCGGCGGGCTGTCGATGATCACGATGTCATGGCTCGCGCGAAGCCGGTCCAGCTCCGCTGCCAGGCGCCAGCCGGCCACCTCGCTCAGATGGATGGTGACGGTGGCCTTTGCATTCCCAGGACGCATGGCGTGCCAGCGCGACAGGCTGCGCTGCGGGTCGATATCCAAAAGCGCCACCCGCGCCCCGTTTCCCGCCCAACCAGCGGCCAGATTCGCCGCCAGTGTCGTCTTGCCCGCGCCGCCCTTCTGTTGGGCGACCGTGATCACGAATGCCATGCCAACCTCTGGTAATGTGCATTATGTGAGTCGCATGACAGACCCTAATGAGCAAACGCGGCCTTCGCATGAGCCCGAAATTTTAGATAGTCTGTCCGCAACGAGGAGATGATCTATGAGCGAAACCGCGACCCCCGGAACCGAACTCGTTGTGGCTGTGCCGCAACCGCAGGCAACTGCCTCCTCCAGCCCCCAGGCGACCCCAGGCCTGTTCGATCGCGCGCTGCGCCGCATCACCAATGTGTGGCGCGACATGGCCTCCAGCGTGTCCAGCTCCGAGGATGACGGAGTGGAGGCGCAGATCCGCGCCTGCCTGTCGGGCCGTGGTGGCGAGGTATCGGCCCGCAATCGCGCCGCCAAGCTTGCCGAAACCTATGCCTCGCTAGACCAGGGCGGCCGTCGCGCCTTCCTGCGCACCGTGTCGGATTTCGATTCGGACGCGAAGGCCATCGTAGCCGCCTACGCCAAATTGCAGGCTGCGCGCGACGAGGCCGAAAGTGCCGCCGCGAAATCCTCGTTGCGTCGGGCGCTGGAGCCGCCGCGGGTGCGTCTGCTGACGCAGTTCACCACGATTCCTGATGGCATGAAGTTCATCGTCGAACTGCGCACCACGTTGCTCGGCTTCATGCAGGGCGACCCGCATCTTCAGGCGCTGGAAGCCGACATGCGCACCCTGCTGGCCAACTGGTTCGACGTGGGCTTCCTCGAACTCAAGCGCATCGACTGGGCCAGCCCGGCCGCATTGCTGGAGAAACTGGTGGGCTACGAGGCGGTGCACGAGATCCGCTCCTGGCGCGACCTCAAGAACCGGCTGGACAGCGACCGCCGCTGCTATGCGTTCTTCCACCCGCGCATGCCGGACGAGCCGCTGATCTTCGTGGAAGTGGCGCTGGTCAAGGGCCTCGCCTCCAGCGTGCAGCGCCTGCTCGACCAGAAGGCGCCGGTGCAGAATCCGAAGGAGGCGGATGCCGCGATCTTCTACTCCATCAGCAACTGCCAGCGCGGGCTGGCCGGCATCAGTTTCGGCAACTTCCTGATCAAGCGGGTGGTGTCCGAACTTTCGGCCGAGTTCGCCAACATCAAGACCTTCGCCACGCTCAGCCCAATCCCTGGCTTCCGGCGTTGGCTCGACCGCCAGATCCGCGAGGACGACACCACCTTGCTGACCGAGGACGAGACCAAGGCCCTGCTGGCGCTGGAGCCGGCGGAAACAGGCGGCGCCGCACTGACGCTGCTGCTCGCGCGCCGCAACTGGGTGCGCAACTCCTTGGTTGCCAAGCCGCTTGAGCCCATCCTGGTCCGGCTTTGCGCCCGCTACCTGTTGGCCGAGTCAAACGGCAAACGGGCCGCCGATCCGGTGGCGCATTTTCACCTGTCCAACGGCGCCCGCATCGAACGCATCAACGCCTGCGCCGATACGTCGGAGAAAGGCATAAAAGAAAGCGCCGCGCTGATGGTCAACTACCTCTATGCGCCCGACAAGATCGAGAGCAACCACGAGGACTACGCCGGAGAAGGCAAGCGCCAGGCTTCCACTTTCGTGCGCAAGCTCGCCCGCGGTCGGACCTGAGGCACATGAACGCTCCCCTCGCCTCGCCGAAATTCGCCCTGACCGACACCAGGCGCGTGGCGCTTCTGCACCAGATCGAGCGCAAGCTCCTCTGGTTGTCAGCGTGGATGATCCACAACGCCAACCACATCCGCCCCAACCGCGACGGGCTGAAGGTGGGCGGCCACCAAGCCTCCTGCGCCTCGGTGATCTCGATCATGACGGCACTGTATTTCGAGGTGCTGAGGCCGCAGGACCGGGTCGCAGTGAAGCCGCATGCCGGGCCGGTGTTCCACGCCATGAACCTGCTCTATGGCCGCCAGACCCCTGAAAAAATGGCCGGCCTCCGCCAGTTCGGCGGCGTGCAGCCCTATCCCAGCCGGGTTAAGGACGGCTCGGAGGTTGATTTTTCCACAGGCTCGGTGGGCCTCGGCGTGGCGCTGACCAGTTTTTCGGCGCTGATTTCGGACTATGTCCGCCTGCATGGGCTCGGCCGCGAAGACATTCCCGGGCGCATGCCCCTTGGCCGCCACATCGCCATCGCCGGCGATGCCGAACTCGACGAGGGCAATATCTACGAGGCGCTGCTCGAAGGCTGGAAGCACGACGTCCGCAATGTCTGGTGGATCATCGACTACAACCGCCAAAGCCTCGACAGCGTGGTGCCCGATCGCCTGTTCGGCCGCATCGAGGGCCTGTTCCGCGACATGGGCTGGAACGTCGTCACCCTCAAATACGGCCGCAAGCTGCAAGCCGCATTCCAGCGCGAAGGCGGCGAGGCTTTGCGTCGCTGGATCGATGACTGCCCGAACAGCCTTTATTCCGCGCTGACCTTTCAAGGCGGTTCCGCCTGGCGCCAGACCCTTCTCACCGATCTTGGCCGCGAGCCCGGCGTGCGCGCCATCATCGACCCGATGACGGATGACGAGCTGGCCGAGCTGATGATGAACCTCGGCGGCCACGACATCGAGACTATCATCGAGCAACTGCGCCTGGCCGATGCCGAGGGTGAC
The DNA here is from genome assembly GCA_043732745.1 of Rhodospirillales bacterium. Taxonomy (GTDB): domain Bacteria; phylum Pseudomonadota; class Alphaproteobacteria; order Acetobacterales; family Acetobacteraceae; genus CAIQQQ01. Next base: position 17,187 of record JAYTHH010000018.1, on the reverse strand, counting down.
CAGCCCACCTGCTTCATCGCCTACACCATCAAGGGCATGGGCCTTCCGTTTGCCGGCCACAAGGACAACCATTCCGGGCTGATGACGAAGGAGCAGATGGAGCTCTTTCGCACCCAGATGGGCATCCGCCCGGGCCACGAATTCGACCTCTTCGAGGGGCTGGACGCCTCGCCTGAGGAAATGGCGGAATTTGTCGCCAGCCGTCCTTTCGCGGAGAAGCTCACGCCGGAGGGCAGGGCGCTTTCGTCACCGCTGGTTCACATACCGGATCTTCTACCGGCGCCGGATTCCGCCGGCCGAAAAATGGCCACGCAAGGTGGCTTCGGCGAAATCCTGGCCGAAATCGGACGCGGGCAGGGGCAATACAAGGACCTCGCCGCCCGCATCATGACCACCAGCCCTGATGTCACGGTCTCCACCAATCTTGGCCCCTGGGTAAACCGCCGCGGCGTGTTCGACCGGCACACCCGCAACGACGTGTTCCGGGATGCCAAGCTCGCCTCCGCCCAGCGCTGGGGCATGACGCCCAGCGGCCAGCACATCGAACTCGGCATCGCCGAACAGAACCTCTTTTTACTCCTGGGCGCCGCCGGGCTCTCGCACGCGCTGCATGGCGCGCGGCTGCTGCCGATCGGTACGGTCTACGACCCGTTCGTCAATCGCGGCCTCGATGCGCTGATCTACGCCTGCTACCAGGACGCCCGTTTTCTGCTGGTCTCCACGCCCTCCGGCATCACCCTCGCCCCCGAGGGCGGCCAGCACCAGTCGATCAACACGCCATTGATCGGCATGGCCGCGGACCGTCTGGCCAGCTACGAGCCGACGCATGTGGACGAGCTCGCTATCCTGCTGCGCCACGCCTTCCATCACATGCAGCAGCCCGACGGCTCCGCGGTCTGGCTGCGCCTCTCCACCCGCCAGATCGCCCAGCCTGTGCGCACGCTGGACCCGGCTTCAGTGATCGCCGGCGCGCATTGGCAGGTGCCCCCGGCGCCGGGTGCCCGCATCGCACTCGCCTACCAAGGCCCGATCGCGCCGGAAGTGTTCGAAGCGTTCGACGAACTGATCACCGAAGAGCCCGGCGCCGGCCTGCTCGCCATCACCAGCCCGGACCGCCTGCACGCCGGTTGGCTGGCCGCCACCCGCGCCCGCCGCTCCGGCGACCGCACCGCCACTTGCCACATCGAAACCATCCTGGCCCCGCTTGCACCCGGCGCCGCCCTCGTCACCGTGCTCGACGGCCACCCCGCCGCCCACGCCTGGCTCGGCGCGGTGCGTGGCCAGCGCGTGGTCCCCCTCGGCCCTGACCATTTCGGCCAGGCTGGCGACCTGCTGGACCTCTACCGGGAATACGGATTGGACGTATCGGCCATCCTCGACGCCTGTGCCCAGGCGCTTCTGGGCTAGAGCATCATCTGACCAATCGGAATCATCCGATCGGATAAAAATGCTAGATAAAACGTAGACTTATGATTTCGTCAGGCCACGTCTGCGGAACGCGGCAATCAGCGCCGTCAACCTTGGCGACGTGGCGGTGAAGATGGCGGAGCGAGGCGTCACCACGCCGCAGATTGAAGCCACACTTCGCGGTTTTCAGCTTGATGTCCCGCCCTTCGACATGACGCAAGCCTTCGACGACATCGCCCTGCGCGCGTGGCCGCGGCCTCTCCTTTTGCAACTGCGCCTGCCTGGCGCTCGTAGCCCATCTCGGCGCCACCGCCCTCACCGCCGAACGTGCCTGGGCCGGGATCGAAGGCACCGAACTGATCCGCTGACGTGTCACCATTTCGATGGCGCAAACTTACTTGCCCGAACGCCTGCGCCCCGCCACTCTCCTGCCCAACGCGAAGACACAGTCGCGGGCTTTCTGAAGAGGGATACGGGCCAAGCTGAAAATTCGAACCCTGGCGCTTGCCGCCACCGCGCTGGTCGCTCTCTCCCCGATCTGGCCCGCCCACGCGAAAATCGTCCGCCTCGAAATCCTACGCACCGAGCCGGCCTATGGCGGCGCCAGCTTCGGCGACACCGGCACCTATGAGCGCATCGTCGCCCGCGCCCATGGCGAGATCGACCCGGCCAATCCCGCCAATGCCATCATCCAGGACCTCGGCCTCGCGCCGCGCAACGCCCATGGCATGGTGGAATATACCACCGAGATCGACATCACCCGCCCTGCCAACGCCGCGAAAACCAACAACATCCTGTTCTTCGACGTGGTCAACCGCGGCAGCAAGCGGCTGAACACGTTGTTCAACGCGGATGTCAAAGGCACCCAGACCCAAATCAACGGCGTCGAGTCCGCCGGCGACGGCTGGCTGCAAAAGCTCGGCACCACCATGATCTGGTTTGGCTGGCAGGGCGATATCCTCCCTGGCGAGGGCAGAATGACCACCAATCTGCCGGTGGCGCGCAACCGCGACGGCACCCCCGTCACGGGCGCGGTGCGCAGCGAACTCACCACCCAGGCGCCCGCAACCACGCTCAACCTGTCCTCCGGCTGGTTCACCGGCATGACTCATGCCGCCTACCCGACCGTGGAGACCGATAACACCAAGGCGCTGGACGAAGGCTTCCGACCCACCCTCACTATGCGCGCGCGGGAGAACGCTCCGCGTGCGATCATCCCCACAACCGACTGGCGGTTCGGCGCCTGCGACACGCCGAATGACACGCAGATATGTCTGCCCGCAGGCTTCCAGCCCGGCAGGCTCTACGAAGTGATCTATAACGCCCGCGACCCAAAGGTGATGGGCATCGGCTTTGCGATCGCGCGCGACACCGCGGCCTTCTTCCAGCACGCCGATCGCGACGCATCTGGCGCGGCGAACCCCGTGGTGCACAGCCCCAAGACCAAATCCATCGTGTTTGGCCAATCCCAGAGCGGCCGCTTCATCCGCAGCTTCGTGGCGCTCGGCTTCAACAAGGGTGAAGACGGCAAGCAGGTGTTCAACGCCGCCATGCCGCATATCGGTGGCGGCCTGATGCCGTTGAATCTCCGCTTTTCGCAGCCAGGCCCCGCCTGGGGCCAGCAGGTCGATCACGATTACCCCGCCTATGATTTCCCCTTCACCTACGCCCGCGAAACCGACCCCCTCACCGGTCGTACCCAGGGCCTGCTCGATCGCTGCGAGGTCAGCCGCACCTGTCCCCTGATCTTCCACACCGCCACGGCGCTGGAGATTTGGGAGGGTCGCCAGTCCCTCGGCCTTACCGACCCGCTCGGCCTGCGCGACGCGAAAGAGCCGGCCAATGTGCATACCTATATTTTGGCGAGCACCCAGCACGCCCCACCGCCCTTGCCGCTTCCGGCCCGTGCGCCGTTCGGCCTGTGCCAGCAACAGTCCAACCCTAACCCGCATACCTGGACCTTGTGCGCCGCGTTCTCCAACATGATCGGCTGGGTGAGGGACGGGAAGGCGCCGCCGGCCTCGGTGAAGCCGAGCATCGCCGCCGGCACGTTGGTTGCGCCGGACCGCGTCCGTTTTCCGTCGATCCCGGCCACCAGTTACGGCACGGGTCGTCCGGCACCGCGCTACACCAGCGCCGTCAGCACGCTTCATGTCCTCGATTTCGGCCCGGGATATCGCGGCGGCGACAGCTCCGGCGTGATCACCCGCGAGCCACCCGCCTCTGGGAATGCAAGCTATGGCATCCTCGTCCCGCAGGTGGACGCCGACGGCATCGACATAGGTGGCGTGCACAGCGTTTTTGTAGGCGCGCCGATCGGCACCTACACCGGCTGGAACAGCTTCCGCCCGGACCTGTTCGACGGCGGCTTCTGCAACTTCTCCGGCAGCTTCATCCCGTTCGCCGCCACCAAGGCCGAGCGCGATGCGGCTGATGATCCGCGCCCCTCGCTGGAGGAGCGCTACCCGAGCAAGGACGCTTATGTCGCCGCTGTCACCAAGGCCGCGGACACCCTTGTTGCCGGACGGATGCTTTTGCCGGACGATGCGAAGCGCCTGATCGGCGAGGCCGCGGACAAAGGCGTCCGCAGCGGACCGTAACGCCAGAATCGCTGTGGCCCTTGCCGGCCAACGCGGCTTGCGCTACCACCCCGCCCTCGCGTGCGCGTGGTTGCGGGCGTGGTGAAATGGTAGACACGCCAGATTTAGGTTCTGGTGGCGCAAGTCGTGGAGGTTCAAGTCCTCTCGCCCGCACCACCGACGCCGTCTGCGCAGGCTGAGTACAGGGATTTTCCGCAAATGCAGGTCACCGAGACGCTCTCCGAAGGGCTGAAGCGCGCATACAACGTGGTTTTGCCGGTGTCCGACACCGATGCGAAGCGCGAGAAGCGCCTTGCCGAGGTGGCCAAGACCGTCAACATTCCAGGGTTCCGCCCCGGCAAGGTGCCGATGGTTGTGGTGAAGAAGCGCTATTCCGGTGCCGTCACCGCCGAAGTTCTGGAAGAATCGGTCAACGAAGCCACCACCAAGGTCATGCAGGACCGTGGCCTCCGCTCGGCGAGCCAGCCGAAGGTTGAAATCATCACTCTCGAAGAGGGCAAGGATCTCGAATTCAAGATCGAGGTCGAGCTACTGCCAGAAATCCCAATGCCGGATTTCGCCAGTATCGAACTGACTCGCCCGAAGGCCGAGGCTTCGCCCGAGGCCATCGACAAGACCTTGGGTGAGATCGCCGCGCGCCAGCGCGAGCTGGTTACGCTCGAAGGTGACGACATCGTGCCAGCCGAACTCGGCCACGTGATGACGATTGACTTCCTCGGCCACGTGGACGGTGTGGCTTTCGAAGGCGGCACCGGCACCGATATGGACGTGGAGCTTGGCGGCACCGGCTTTATCCCGGGCTTTGCCGAGCAGCTCGTGGGCATGAAGCCCGGCGAAAGCCGAGTCATCGACGTGACCTTCCCCGCTGAATACGGCGCCAAGGATCTCGCCGGCAAGGCCGCCACCTTCGACATTTCAGCCAAGGCGCTGAAGAAGGCCATGATCCCCGAGCAGAACGACGAGTTGGCCTCCAAGCTCGGCTTCGACAGCCTGGAGGACGTCCGCAAGGCGATCTCCAGCTCGATGCAGCGCGAATACGACCAGCTCTCCCGGCTGCGCATCAAGCGCGAGCTGCTGGACGCACTGGCCAAGCTGGTCGATTTCCCGGTGCCTGAGAGCATGGTGAACTCCGAGTTCGAGCAGATCTGGCAGCGCATTGAAGCCGACAAGGCCAAGGGCGAGGCTGATGCCGAGGACGCCGGCAAGGATGAGGCCACGCTGAAGGGTGAATACCGCGCCATTGCTGAGCGCCGCGTCCGCTTGGGCCTGCTGCTGTCCGAGATTGGCCGGGTGAACAATGTCACGGTCGGCCAGGATGAGATGACCCGCGCCATGGCGCGCGAAGCCCAGCGCTACCAGGGCCAGGAGCAGATGGTCATCGACTTCTTCCGCAAGAATCCGCAGGCTGCCGAGTCGCTGCGTGGGCCGATCTTCGAGGAGAAGGTGGTCGACTACGTGCTGGAACTCGCCAAGGTCACCGACAAGACCGTGACCCCCGAGGAGCTGGCGCAGGAGCCAGAAGCGCCCGACGCCATCGGCTGATTGACCGGGACGCTGGCCGGGCGCTGGTTCTCACCCGGCTAGACCCTATCTTTGTGATAGGGCGAAATCCGGTCCAGCGTTAAGCCGTTGGTAAAAGTTTCCGGCGATCATCGCCAAATGCTCGCAGGCCGGGGCGAGTAAGCAGAGGATAAAAATATGTTGGACCGCGATCCGGTTGAGGTTTACGCCAATAATCTGGTGCCGATGGTGGTCGAACAGACGGCGCGTGGTGAGCGGTCTTACGACATCTACTCGCGGCTTCTGAAGGAGCGCATCATCTTTCTCACCGGCCAGGTCTATGACCAGGTGAGCTCTCTGATCTGCGCGCAGTTGCTGTTTCTGGAAAGCGAGAATCCGAACAAGGATATCTCGTTCTACATTAACAGTCCCGGCGGCGTGGTATCGTCTGGTCTCGCGATCTACGACACGATGCAGTATATTCGCTCGCCGGTCAGCACGGTGTGCATTGGCCAGGCCGCGTCGATGGGCAGCCTGTTGCTCTGCGCCGGTGCAGCGAAGAAGCGCTACGCTTTGCCGAATGCCCGAGTGATGGTGCATCAGCCCTCGGGCGGCGCCCAGGGCCAGGCGACGGATATCGAGATCCAGGCGCGTGAGATTTTGACGCTGCGCAAGCGCCTGAACGAGATCTACGTTCGCCACACGGGCCAGCCGATCGAGGCGATCGAGCGGAAGCTTGAGCGCGACTCGTATCTCTCGGCCGAGGAAGCCCGCGATTTCGGGCTGGTTGATGAAGTGGTGACGGATCGCCCGGTGCCGGTCGACCCTGACGCCAAGACCTGAACCGGTTGATTCCGGCGGACTTTCCGCAGGATGACGATATGTTTGACATGGATCCGCCTGCGTATCGGGTGGATCCGGGGCACCCGCGGTTCTTGTCCTCGCTGCAAGACGGGGCCTAGACTTTCGGGATTGAGTCTCCGTTGATCCGGGGCAGGAGCGCGCATGAGCAGCAAGTCTGGCGATTCGAAGAACACACTCTATTGCTCCTTCTGCGGCAAATCGCAGCACGAGGTTCGCAAGCTCATCGCCGGCCCGACCGTTTTCATCTGCGATGAATGTGTTGAGCTCTGCATGGATATCATCCGTGAGGAGCACAAGACGCATCTTGTGAAGTCGCGCGATGGCGTGCCGACGCCGAAGGAGATCTGCAAGGTTCTGGACGATTACGTGATCGGCCAGACGCATGCCAAGAAGGTCCTCAGCGTCGCCGTTCACAACCACTACAAGCGCTTGGCGCACGGTGCGAAGAACAACGACGTCGAAATCGCCAAGTCCAATATCATGCTGGTGGGTCCGACAGGTTCCGGCAAGACGCTGCTTGCCCAGACGCTCGCCCGCATTCTTGACGTGCCTTTCACCATGGCCGACGCCACCACGCTGACCGAGGCCGGCTACGTCGGTGAGGATGTGGAGAACATCATCCTCAAGCTGCTTCAGGCGGCTGACTACAATGTGGAGCGCGCCCAGCGCGGCATCGTCTATATCGACGAGGTCGACAAAATCAGCCGCAAGTCGGACAACCCTTCGATCACCCGCGACGTCAGCGGTGAGGGCGTCCAGCAGGCGCTTCTCAAGATCATGGAAGGTACCGTGGCCTCGGTGCCGCCGCAGGGTGGGCGCAAACATCCGCAGCAAGAATTCCTGCAGGTGGACACCACCAACATCCTCTTCATCTGCGGCGGCGCCTTCTCCGGCCTGGAGAAGATTATCTCCGCACGCGGCAAGGGTTCGGGCATTGGCTACGGTTCCGAGGTCCGCAGCCCCGATGAGCGTCGTACTGGCGCCATCCTGCGGGAAGTCGAACCTGAGGATCTGCTGCGTTTCGGCCTGATCCCCGAGTTTATCGGCCGCCTGCCAGTGGTCGCCACCTTGGAAGACCTCGACGAAGCGGCGCTGATCGAGATTCTGACCAAGCCGAAGAACGCTTTGGTCAAGCAGTATGGCCGCCTGTTCGAGATGGAAGGCGTCAAGCTGACCTTCACGGAGGACGCCATGGTTTCGGTCGCGCGGCGCGCCATCACCCGCAAGACTGGTGCGCGTGGCTTGCGCTCGATCATGGAAGCGATCCTGCTCACCACGATGTTTGATCTGCCGGGCCTGGATGGCGTCGAGGAAGTCGTGATCAATCGCGAAGTGGCTGAAAGCCGAGCCAATCCGTTGTTCATCCACGGCAAAGAACGTTCAGAGAATACCGCCTGAGCGAGCTCCATGCCCGATTGACCGATCCGTGTGGCGGCATTTGTCGCGGATCGGTCATGAAGAACTGGCCATGACCTTGCGTCATGGCTCAGCGATACCGAAATACCTTGATGCATGAAAGGACAGCCCCAAGCGGCTTTCGTGCCCCCAGGTCCGTGCTGTGTATTCGGGCGGACCACGATAGACTGTCCTTCAGGAGGTCATGATGACGGATAAAACCACCCCCCCAACCGACTCTCGTGCGACAGGCGAGTTGCTTCCTGTCCTTCCTTTGCGCGATATCGTTGTGTTTCCGCACATGATCGTGCCGCTGTTCGTCGGCCGCGAAAAATCAGTTCGCGCCCTTGAGGCAGTCATGAAGGAAGACAAGCAGATCCTGCTCGTCGCCCAGAAGAACGCCTCGCAGGATGACCCGTCATCCGACGATATCTACCGCGTGGGCACGGTCTCCACGATTTTGCAGCTGTTGAAGCTGCCCGATGGTACTGTCAAAGTGCTGGTGGAGGGCGTACGTCGCGCCCGTATCGAATCCTTCAAGGAAACCGAGCAGTTCTTCGTGGCCCACGTCGAGGCGATGCCGGATGAAAACACCAATTCGAAGGAGCTCGAAGCGCTCGGCCGGACCGTGGTTTCCCAGTTCGAGCAGTATATAAAGCTCAACAAGAAGATCGCGCCTGAGGTTCTGGTCTCGCTGAACCAGATTGAGGAGCCTTCTAAGCTGGCGGACACCGTGTCCAGCCACCTCAACCTAAAGATTGCCGAAAAGCAGGAACTGCTGGACACGCCCCGCGTAGGCGAGCGTCTGGAGCGGGTGTTCGGACACATGGAGTCCGAGATCGGCGTTCTGCAGGTGGAAAAGCGCATCCGTAACCGTGTCAAGCGGCAGATGGAGAAGACGCAGCGCGAATACTATCTGAACGAGCAGATGAAGGCGATACAGAAGGAGCTCGGCGAAGGCGACGAGGGCCGTGACGAAACGGCTGAGTTGGAAGCCAAGATCAAGAAGACCCGCCTGTCCAAAGAAGCCCGCGAAAAGGCCATGGGGGAGCTGAAAAAGCTCAAGACCATGAGCCCGATGTCGGCCGAGGCGACGGTTGTGCGCAACTACCTCGATTGGATCCTGTCGATCCCGTGGAAGAAGCGCAGCAAGGTCAAGAACGACGTCATCGAGGCCGAACAGACGCTCGATCTCGACCATTACGGCCTTGAAAAAGTGAAGGAGCGCATCACCGAATACCTCGCCGTTCAAAGCCGTAGCCAGAAGATCCGCGGGCCCATCCTGTGCCTTGTTGGCCCCCCGGGCGTCGGCAAGACCTCGCTCGGCAAGTCGATCGCCAAGGCGACCGGCCGCAATTTCGTCCGCATGTCGCTGGGCGGCGTGCGGGACGAGGCGGAGGTCCGTGGCCACCGGCGCACCTATATCGGCTCGATGCCGGGCAAGGTGATCCAGGGCATGAAGAAGGCCAAGACCTCCAATCCGCTGTTCCTGCTCGATGAGATCGACAAGCTCGGCGCCGACTGGCGTGGTGATCCGTCGTCCGCCCTGCTTGAGGTGCTGGACCCGGAGCAGAACTCCACCTTTGCCGACCACTACTTGGAGGTGGACTACGATCTGTCGGACGTGATGTTCGTCACAACGGCGAACTCGCTGCGCATGCCCCAGCCGCTGCTGGACCGCATGGAGATCATTCGCATCGCAGGGTACACCGAGGATGAGAAGGTCGAAATCTCCAAGCGCCACCTGATCGCAAAGGTGAGCGAAAGCCACAGCCTGAAGAAGGACGAGTGGTCGATCACCGAGGAGGCTCTGCGCGACCTCATCCGCTACTACACCCGCGAAGCCGGTGTGCGGTCGCTCGAGCGGGAGCTGGCCAACCTGGCGCGTAAGGTGATCAAGGAGATCGTCACCAAAAAGTCCAAGAAGGTGGCGATCACCGGCAAGAACCTTGGCAAATACGCCGGCGTTCAGAAGCACCGCTACGGCGACCTGGAGGACACCGACATGGTCGGCGTCGTGACCGGCCTCGCCTGGACGGAAGTGGGCGGCGAGATCCTCACCATCGAGTCGGTGCTGCTGCCAGGCAAGGGCAACGTGAAAAGCTCTGGCAAGCTCGGCGATGTGATGCAGGAAAGTGTCTCGGCGGCGCTCAGCTATGTGCGCAGTAAATCGCTCAGCTTCGGCATCAAGCCGACCCTGTTCGAGAAGCGGGACATCCATGTCCACGTGCCCGAGGGTGCCACCCCCAAGGACGGTCCGTCTGCGGGCGTTGCGATGGCCACCAGCATGATTTCGATCCTGACAGGCATTCCTGTCCGTCGTGACGTGGCCATGACCGGCGAGATCACACTGCGCGGTCGGGTGCTGCCGATCGGTGGCCTGAAGGAAAAACTCCTGGCAGCCCTGCGTTCAGGGATCACCACGGTGTTCATCCCAAAGGACAACGAGAAGGACCTCGCCGAGGTGCCGGAAAACGTCAGGAAGCACCTCGAGATCATTCCGGTCTCGCATGTCGACCAGGTCATCGCCCGTGCATTGGTGCGTAAGCCAGAGGCCATCGAATGGGTCGAACCGCCTGAGACTCCGGTTGTGGCCGCGCCGATCCTTGCCGCTTCATTGCCGCATTGACGTCACGAAAACTGTGAAAGATCGGCCTGCCAGGGCTTAACTGGCGGGCCGATTTCGTTTGGAATCAATGAACCCCGCAGAAATCTGGCCTTTTTTACAATTCCAGTCGTTGACCTCAGTGAAAAACCCCTCCTAGTGTCAGGCGAGCGCCCGGCTCGGATTCGGGCGAACGGGTTGCCAGAATATTTTCCAGGAGATGCCAGAGTGAACAAAATGGACCTGATTTCCGCCGTGGCCGAACATGCCGACCTGCCCAAGGCGAAAGCCACAGAGGTGGTCGATGCCGTGTTCAGCGCCATCGAAGGCGCCTTGAAGAAGAAGGACGAAGTACGCCTCGTCGGCTTCGGCTCGTTCGCCACCGCTATCCGCAAGGCGTCCAAGGGCCGCAACCCACAGACCGGCGTTGAGATTGATATTCCGGAAAGCACCTCTGTCCGCTTCAAGCCGGGCAAGGCTCTCAAAGACGCCGTCAACTGACAAGATAGCCTGGGAAACCGTCTGGCTGGCCATCTGACGCGGCTGTCTGCTCTTCCGTTGCTCGCGGGCCACGGCCCGCTTTGCGCCGGTTCTCGGCAGCCACGACGTATGACTCAGCCTGACGGCTTCGCAGGCCATCTCGGGCTTCTTCCGGTCCTCAAAGCGTCACAAGTCCATGGGCGGTTAGCTCAGCGGTAGAGCGGCTCGTTTACACCGAGTTGGCCGGCGGTTCGATCCCGTCACCGCCCATTCCCCCGTCTTCCTCCCCAAAAACATCGATACCGCCGGACCCGCACTTGACGCGGCATCCGGTCCGCTCTAGATCGAGCGCCCTGCCGTTGCGGGTGTAGCTCAGTTGGTTAGAGCGCCGGCCTGTCACGCCGGAGGTCGCGGGTTCGAGCCCCGTCACTCGCGCCAGCAGCGCAGGAACAACTTTCTAGAAAACGAAGGCAGAGAGAGCGTATCGCGAGAGCGAGATGCCAGCTTTCTCCCTATGGAATCCCGCGGAACATCGGCCTAAGGTCCGCCGCGTTGCGATGCGGCATAAAGGGCAGACGACAATGGCACCCATCTTGGCCGACTATTTTCCGATCCTGGTTTTCCTGGCGATCGCCGCCATCATCGCCACCGCCATGGTGGTCGGCTCGCAATTCGCCGCCCACCAGAAGCCCTATGCCGAAAAACTTTCGGCCTACGAATGCGGCTTCGAGGCGTTTGACGATGCACGCCGCAAGTTCGACGTGCGCTTCTACCTCGTCGCCATTCTGTTCATCATCTTCGACCTCGAAGTGGCCTTCCTGTTCCCCTGGGCCGTGAGCCTTGCCGAGATCGGCGTGTTTGGCTTTCTTTCCATGATTGGGTTCCTGGCAGTTCTCACCATCGGGTTCATATATGAGTGGAACAAGGGAGCCCTGGATTGGGAGTGACACCGATGTCCACCACAACGAACGATATCGCCTTCAACCAGAACGCCCTGCCGCCCGGCGATGAGCAGGATGCCGTCATTCGCGGCATCACCGGCGAGATCACCGACAAGGGCTTCGTGGTCGCCAACGTCGACAAACTGGTCAACTGGGCGCGCACCGGCAGCCTGTGGCCCATGACATTCGGCCTGGCCTGCTGCGCCGTGGAGATGATCCACGCCTACATGCCGCGCTACGACCTCGACCGGCTCGGCATCATCCCGCGCGCCTCGCCGCGCCAGTCGGACGTGATGATCGTGGCCGGCACGCTGACCAACAAAATGGCGCCCGCACTTCGCAAGGTCTACGACCAGATGCCGGAGCCGCGCTGGGTGATCAGCATGGGCAGCTGCGCCAATGGCGGCGGCTACTACCACTATTCCTACTCGGTGGTGCGCGGCTGCGATCGCGTGGTGCCGGTCGATATCTACGTGCCGGGCTGCCCGCCCACGGCCGAGGCGCTCGTATACGGCATCATGCAACTGCAAAAGAAGATCCGTCGCACGGGGACTATTCTCCGTGGCTGAGGTTCTTGAAGTCGTAGGCTCGTTCCCGGGCGTCACAGCCACACGGGTCGAACTGGGCGAACTCGTCGCGCATGCAGATTGCGCCTCGATCGCCGATCTTTGCCTCGCACTCCGCGATCACCCGTTGCTGGCGTTCGAGCAGCTTATGGACATCGCAGGCCTCGACTGGCCAACCCGTGAAAAGCGGTTCGAGGTGGTCTACAACCTGCTCTCCGTCAGCCTCAACCAGCGCATCCGGATCGTCATCGAGACCACCGAGACCGAGCCCGTGCCATCCGTTCATGGCGTGTGGCCGGTGGCGACATGGTGGGAGCGCGAGGCCTACGACATGTTCGGCATCGCCTTCTCCGGCCAGCCCGACCTGCGCCGCATCCTCACCGATTACGGCTTCGAGGGTCATCCGCTGCGCAAGGATTTCCCGCTGACCGGCTATGTCGAGGTGCGCTACGACGAGGAGCGCAAGCAGGTCGTCTACGAGCCGGTGAAGCTGGCGCAGGATTTCCGCAACTTCGATTTTGTCTCGCCGTGGGAGGCCATGACCACGCTTCCCGGAGACGAGAAGGCGCACCGCTCATGAACGACGTCCCCGTAAGCGACGTGATCGGCAAGGCCACGCAGGACCTTCCGGCCAAGACCACCCAAACCGTCGAGATCGATAGCCACTCCATCAATTTCGGCCCCCAGCATCCCGCCGCGCACGGCGTGCTGCGCCTAATCCTGGAGATGGACGGCGAAGTGGTGGAACGGGCCGACCCGCATATCGGCCTGCTGCATCGCGGCACCGAGAAGCTGATCGAATACAAAACCTACATCCAGGCGGTGCCGTATTTCGACCGTCTCGATTACGTCAGCCCGATGTGCCAGGAGCACGCGTTTGCGCTGGCCACCGAGAAGCTGCTGGGCGTCGAGGTGCCGGAGCGCGCCAAGTGGATCCGCACGCTGTTCAGCGAAATCACCCGCGTGCTCAACCATCTGCTGAACGTGACGACCTACGCGCTCGACGTCGGCGCCATCACGCCGAGCCTGTGGGGCTTCGAAGAGCGCGAGACGCTCATGGAATTCCATGAGCAGGCCTCCGGCGCCCGCCTGCACGCCAACTATTTCCGCCCCGGCGGCGTGGCCAAGGATCTGCCTGCCGGTCTGGAAGACAAGATCGCAGCCTGGGCTGAAACCTTCCCGAAATTTATCGACGATCTGGAAGCGCTGCTTACCAACAACCGCATCTGGAAACAGCGTACCGTCGATATCGGCATCGTGCCCGCCGAAATGGCGCTGGCCTGGGGCTTCACGGGCCCATGCCTGCGCGCGTCGGGCGTGCCGTGGGATCTGCGCAAGTCGCAGCCCTACGAGAAATATGCGGAACTCGATTTTCGCATTGCCGTCGGCCGCAACGGCGACTGCTATGATCGCTATCTGATGCGCATGGGCGAAATGCGTGAGAGCGTCTCGATGATCAAGCAGTGCCTGGCCAAGATGAAGCCCGGTCCGGTAAAATTGTCCGACAACAAGATCTCGCCGCCGTCGCGCGCGGAAATGAAGCGGTCGATGGAAGCGATGATCCATCACTTCAAGCTCTTTACTGAGGGCTTCCACGTCCCGGCGGGCGCCACCTACACCGCCGTCGAGGCGCCGAAGGGCGAGTTCGGGGTGTATCTGGTGGCCGATGGCACCAACCGGCCCTACCGCTGCAAAATTCGCGCGACAGGCTTCGCGCATCTGCAGGCGATCGAAGTGATGAGCAAGCGGCATATGCTCGCCGACGCCGTAGCCATCATCGGCTCGCTGGATATTGTCTTTGGGGAGATCGACCGTTGAGCATGGCAGTCCCTGTTTCCGCCCTTGGCCGCATGGAGCCCACCAGCTTCGCGTTCGACGACCACAGCCGTGATGCCATCGTCGCTGCCATCGCAAAATATCCGCCCGGCAAACAGGCCAGCGCGGTGCTGCCGCTGATGGATATCGCGCAGCGCCAGATGGCCCGCGCCACTGGCTCGGCCTGGGTGCCGGTCGTGGCGATGGACGCCATCGCGCATGAGCTGTCGATGCCGCCGATCCGCGTCTACGAGGTCGCCACCTTCTATCTGATGTTCAACACCGCGCCGATCGGCCGTTTTCACCTCCAGGTCTGCGGCACCACCCCCTGCTGGCTGCGCGGCTCAGACGACGTGGCACGCGCCTGCCGCGACGTTGGTGGCATGAAGGGCTACGGCGAAAGCTCGGCGGACGGGCTGTTCACCATGACCGAGGTGGAATGCCTCGGCGGCTGCGTGAACGCACCGATCCTGCAGGTCGATGACGACTACTACGAAGACATGGATTACGAGCGCACCAAAGAGCTGCTCGAAGCCCTCAAACGCGGCGAGAAGCCCGTCCGCGGCTCCACCATCGGCCGCGTCGGTTCAGCCCCCTTGGGCGGGCCGACGACACTGATATCCGATCCAACCCTCATGCCTGCAAAGGCGGAGTGAGCGCATGTTGAGCGATCAGGACCGTATTTTCACCAATCTCTATGGCATCCACGATGTCGGCCTCGAAGGCGCGCGCAAACGTGGCGACTGGGACGGCACGGCCGCCATCATCGCCCGCGGGCGCGACGCCATCGTCGACGAGATGAAGGCGTCCGGCCTGCGTGGCCGCGGCGGTGCCGGCTTCCCAACTGGCCTCAAATGGTCGTTCATGCCGAAGGAGGTGGGCGTGCGCCCGCACTACCTGGTGGTGAATGCCGATGAGTCGGAGCCAGGTTCCTGCAAGGACCGTGATATTCTGCGCCATGATCCGCACAAGCTGGTCGAAGGCTGCCTGATCGCGTCCTTCGCGATGGGCGCGCATGCCTGCTACGTCTATGTCCGTGGCGAATACTACAACGAAGCCGTCGCGTTTCAGAAGGCGGTGGATGAAGCCTATGCGGCCGGATTGATCGGCAAGAACGCCTCCGGCTCCGGCTTTGATTTCGACATTTATGTGCACCGCGGTGCCGGCGCCTACATCTGTGGCGAAGAAACGGCGCTGCTCGAAAGCCTCGAAGGCAAGAAGGGCATGCCCCGCCTCAAGCCGCCTTTCCCGGCAGCGATGGGCCTTTATGGCTGCCCGACCACGGTCAACAACGTCGAGTCGATCGCGGTCGTGCCGACCATCCTGCGGCGTGGTGCCGGATGGTTCTCGACACTGGGGCGCCCGAAGAATGCGGGGACAAAACTGTTCAGCATCTCCGGCCACGTGAACAAGCCGTGCAATGTCGAGGAAGAACTCGGCATCCCCCTGCGCGAGTTGATCGACACTTATTGCGGCGGCGTGCGTGGCGGCTGGGACAATCTTCTGGCGGTGATCCCGGGCGGTTCGTCCGTGCCGCTCATCCCGAAATCGATCTGCGACACGGTACTGATGGATTTTGACAGCCTGCGCGAAGTGAAATCGGGCCTCGGCACCGCGGCGGTGATCGTCATGGACAAGTCCACAGATCCCATCAGGGCGATCGCGCGCTTGGCGAAATTCTACAAGCACGAGAGCTGTGGCCAGTGCACCCCCTGCCGCGAGGGCACCGGCTGGATGATGCGCGTCATGGACCGCATGGTGCAGGGTCGCGCCGAGATCGCCGAGATCGACGTGTTGGAACAGGTGACGCGCCAGATCGAAGGCCACACCATCTGCGCCCTGGGTGACGCCGCGGCGTGGCCGATCCAGGGCCTGATCCGGCATTTCCGGCCGCTGATGGAGGAACGTATTTCCGCCTATAAAGCGTCAAAAACCTCTGCGATGGCGGCTGAGTGATGGCAAAAGTTACCGTCGACGGGATCGAGGTAGAGGTCCCCAACGGCTCCAACGTGCTGCAGGCCTGCGAGGCCGCGGGCAAGGAAATCCCGCGCTTCTGCTACCACGAGCGTCTGTCGGTGGCGGGCAACTGCCGCATGTGCCTGGTGGAAATTGAGAAAGCGCCACCCAAGCCGTTCGCGTCCTGCGCCTATCCGGTGGCCGACGGCATGGTGGTTCACACCGACACGCCGATGGTGAAGGCCGCGCGACGTGGCGTGATGGAATTCCTGCTGATCAACCACCCGCTGGACTGCCCGATCTGTGACCAGGGCGGCGAGTGTGACCTGCAGGACCAGTCGGTCGGCTATGGCGGCGATCATTCGCGTTATCACGAGAGCAAGCGCGCGGTGGTGAACCCGGACCTCGGCCCGCTTGTCAAAACCATCATGACGCGCTGCATCCACTGCACGCGCTGCATCCGCTTTTCGACCGAGATTGCCGGCGTCTCCGAAATGGGCGCCACCTCGCGCGGCGAGAGCATGGCGGTCGGCACCTATATCGAGAAGGCGCTGAGCTCTGAACTCTCCGGTAACCTGATCGACATCTGCCCGGTCGGCGCGCTCACCTCCAAGCCCTACGCCTTCGTGGCACGGCCGTGGGAGTTGAAGAAGACCGACAGCGTGGACGTGCTCGATGCTGTGGGGTCGGCGATTCGTGTGGACACGCGCGGCGCCGAGGTGCTGCGCATCCTGCCGCGCATCAACGAGGACGTGAACGAGGAGTGGCTGGCCGACAAGGCGCGTTTTGCGCTCGATGGGCTCAAGCGCCGCCGGCTCGACACGCCGTGGATCAAGCGCGACGGCAGACTGGTTCGTGCCACCTGGCCAGAGGCGTTCGCCGCGATTGAAGACAGGCTCAAGGGTGTTCCCGGCGACCGCATCGGCGCCATCGCCGGCGATCTCTGCGATGCCGAGAGCATGGTGGCGTTGAAGGACATGATGGCCTCGCTTGGCTCCACGAATCTGGACTGCCGGCAGGATGGCGCCGCAATCGATGCGTCGCGTCGTGAGTTCTAT
>JAYTHH010000017.1:0-7354 GCA_043732745.1 Rhodospirillales bacterium | reverse complement strand
CCTAGAGGAAATATCATGCGAGCAAACGCAATGGCATCGGCGATCGGCGCCGGCCACGACGAGGCTGCCCTCCGGCAGGAGGAGATTTTCGTGACGCTCTGCGTCGCCGACCAGCTCTGCGGTATTCCGGTGCTGGCTGTGCGAGACGTGCTGGGGCCGCAGGCCATCACGCGCATCCCCCTTGCCCCGCTAGAAGTCGCCGGCAGCCTCAACCTCCGTGGGCGGATCGTCACCGCGATCGACCTCCGGCGCCGGCTATGCCTGCCGCCGGCGCCGGCCGAAACCGCCCAGATGTCCATCGTGGCAGAGCAGTCCGGCGAATTATACGCCTTGCTGGTCGACCAGGTGTCTGAAGTGCTCAGCCTTCCGATGTGCCAGTTCGAGCGCAATCCGCCAACCCTGCCGCGGGAATGGGCGCGCTTCAGCACGGGGGTGTATCGCCTGCAAGGCCGGCTCATGGCCGTGCTCGACGTGGGCCGCCTTCTCGCGCTGTCCACCGAGCCGGTGTGAGGAGCATCCCATGAGCGGTTCAATGCACACATGCCTGGTGGTGGATGACAGCCGGGTCGTTCGGAAAGTGGCGCGCCGCATTCTGGAGAACAAAGGCTTCAACGTACGGGAAGCCGAGGACGGACAGGTGGCGCTCGAAAGCTGCCGGCAGAGCATGCCCGATTCGGTGCTGCTCGACTGGAACATGCCTGTCATGAATGGCATCGAGTTTCTGAGGGCCCTGCGGCTCGAATTCGGCCCCGACAAGCCGCCAGTGATGTTCTGCACCACCGAGAACGACATCTCGTTCATCCAGGAGGCGATCGCGAACGGCGCGCAGGAGTTCATCATGAAGCCGTTCGATGAAGAGATCCTGCTCGGCAAGTTTGCCCAGGTAGGGCTTTTGTGACCCTCCAAGCGGCCGCCGTGCCGCCACCGATCCGCCATGCGGATCAGCCGGTCGCCCGCGTGATGATCTGCGACGATTCGGTGGTGATCCGTGGCGCCATCGCCCGGATGCTCGAAACCGATCCCGGCATCCGTGTCGTCGCCCGGGCTGCCAACGGCGCGGCGGCGCTCGCGGAACTGCAGCGCCAGCCGATCGACGTCATCGTGCTCGACATCGAAATGCCGGTCATGGACGGGCTGACCGCGCTGCCGCTGCTGCTGAAGGCGGATCCGTCCGTGCGCATCATCATGGCCAGCACGCTCACCACGCGGGGTGCCGATATCGCGCTGCAGGCTTTGCGTCTCGGTGCCGCCGACTACGTGCCAAAACCATCCACTGCGGCCATTCTGGACGACAGCTTCCGCCGCGAATTGCTGGCAAAGATCCGCGGTCTCGCGCGCATCCGTCGGGCCACCCAGCACGGCCCAGGCGCCATGCCAAAGGTGGCACATCCTGCCTTCCCTGCTCGTGCGGCCAGTCGCGTGCGGGCAAGCCTGCTGGCGATCGGCAGCTCGACCGGCGGCCCCCAGGCGCTGTTCACCCTGGTTCAGGGACTGGGCCCGACGCTGTCCGTCCCCGTGGTGCTCACCCAGCATATGCCGCGCACCTTCACGCGCATCCTGGCCGAGCATTTGACCAAGCTCGGCGGCATGCCCTGCCATGAAGCCGAGCATGGCGAGCAGCTGGAAGCCGGCCAGATCTATCTGGCGCCTGGCGACCAGCACCTGTGCGTCGACGCGAATCCCGCTGGCCTCAGGGCCCGGCTGACGGCTGATGCGCCCGAGAATTTCTGTCGCCCCTCCGTCGATCCCATGTTGCGAAGCGCCTCCCTCGCCTGTGGTGGTCGGGTGCTGATGGTCATGCTGACCGGCATGGGCCAGGACGGCCTCGCCGCCACGCGCGAGCTCATACAGGCCGGCGGCACCGCATTGGCGCAGGACGAGGCGACCAGCGTGGTGTGGGGCATGCCTGGCGCCATAACCCAGGCGGGGCTGTGCCACGCCGTCCTGCCGCTGCCACTTCTTGCTACAAAAATCCGTGACATCTTGGAGCCTCGAACACGATGAAGCCCGGCAGTTTCGATACGCTATCAGGACTGCTCTACGCCGGCTCCGGCTTGGTGATCGGGCAGGACAAAGTCTATCTACTCGAAAACCGGCTGGGGCCGGTGATGAAGCGCCACGGCATCGCCGATCTCGACGCACTGGCAGGTCGCATCCGACTGCCCACCCTCGGCGGCCTCGGCGGAAAGCTGGAACAGGATATCATCGAAGCGATGACGACCAACGAAAGCTTCTTCTTCCGCGATGAGAAGCCGTTCACGCATTTCAAAAATCATGTCCTGCCGCGTCTGGCCGCCGCGCGGCCGGCCAGCGCGAAGCTGCGGATCTGGTCGGCAGCCGCCAGCACCGGGCAGGAAGCCTACTCGCTGGCGATGATCCTGTCCGAGAACAAGGCCATACTGGGCAACCGAACAGTCGAGGTCGTCGGCACCGATATCGCGCGGGAGCCGCTCGCCCGGGCGCAGAAGGGGCTCTACACCCAGTTCGAGGTCCAACGCGGGCTGCCGATTCAGCATCTGATCAAATATTTCAAGAAAGACGGAACCAACTGGCGGGTCAGCGATGCCATCCGAGCGATGGCGCAGTTCCGTGTGTGGAATCTCCTAGCCGACCTCCGCGCCCTCGGCCAATTCGATGTCGTGTTCTGCCGCAACGTACTGATCTATTTCGACCAGCCCACCAAGGCGCGGGTGCTGGAAGCCATCGCCAAACAGATGCCGTCTGACGGTATCCTTTATCTCGGTGGCGCAGAAACGGTGCTGGGCATAACCACTGCCTTTGCCGGCCAGCCCGTAGAACGCGGCGTTTATGAACGTGCGGATATGTTGGCCAAGCAAACGAATGCCACCTCTGCGATGCAGGCGGTGCGTTGATAATGCACTACGCGAAGCCGCCTCGTGCCGCGACAGGCCAGAGGCATTCCACCCGACCGCGCCTTACGCCGACATACCAGTCGAAGCGATCCACCGTCGGGTCGCAATGGCCCGGCACCAACCGCAGCTTTTCGCCCACCCTTGGCGGGGTGAATCCCGCCGACACTGACACCTTGCCGTGCTCATCGCTGGCGCCGACATAGACCAAGTCAGGCCGCTGCCACACCAAGGGCATCCCGCTGTCGATCGCCACCGCCTTATGCCCGGCATCAAGCACCGCCACGCCCGGCTGAGCGGCACTCATCACGGTGGACAGAACGAACAAACTGTGGCGGAACCGGCTGATCGGCTTGCCCTCGCCATCCAGATTGGCGGCGTAATCCGCATCCATGAAGCAGTAGCTGCCCGCCTGGATTTCGGTATAGACACCGGACGCCGCCTCCATCTCGAACGTACCGGTTCCAGCTCCGCCCACGATCGCGCAATCCAGCCCAACCTGGCGCAACTGCTCCACCGTGCGGCGTGAATCGTCACAGGCGGCTGCAATGGCGGCCTGGCGTCCGGCCTGGGTGCGCACGTGCTGGGCGCTGCCGTGATAGGCCTGCAGGCCGCCGAATGTCAGATGCGGCGACGCAGCGATCACCTGTGCCAGTGCCACCGCATCCGGCCCAGGCGCCACACCGCAGCGGCCTGCTCCCACATCGATCTCAACCAGCACCGAAATCGTCACATCGGCCGCCGCCGCCGCCGCCTCGATCGCCGCCACCTGGGATGCATCATCGACGCACACCGCGATTCGCGTGATCCGCGCCAGGGCAGCGAGGCGCGCCAGCTTGTCTGCGCCCACAACCTCGTTGCTCACCAGAATGTCGGGCACCCCGCCCCAGGCAAGAATCTCGGCCTCGGCCACCTTCTGCACGCATTGCCCCACCGCGCCGCGCGCCATCTGCAGATGCGCGATCACCGGAGATTTATGGGTTTTGGCGTGCGCCCGCAGCTTCACGCCAGCGGCCGCAATCATCCCGGCCATCGTGTCCAGATTCGATTCGAAGGCATCGAGATCGATCACCAAGGCCGGCGTGTCGATTTCGTGTTCAGCCTGGCCTACGCGGGCGGGTGGTGTTTGTAGCATCGGAGTCTCCTTCGGCGGACAGTGTCGCGGTCCGCCGAAGGAAACACCAGAGGCTGATACGCGGCGGCCTGGCAGCCTGTCGGATTCAGACGTTCAGCAAAATATTAGATCAATTTTTATGCGAATATTGAAGCATTATGCAAAATATTACTCTATATGTTCGTTGAAGTTTCAATATGAGACATAAAATTAGGCTCATCCGACAAGCTGCTAGAGCTTTTTCCGATCGATAGGAATTAAGGAAAATCTCTAGGTTTTTGTTTCATCAAGCATCTTTATCTGATCGGATGATTTCGATTGGCCGGACGATGGTCTAATGCCCAGCATTCTCACCGGAGAAGTCCGGCGCTTCCAGGCCACTGGCTTCAAGCTGTGTCACCAGAGCCGCCTTCAGCCGCTCCAGCCCTTCGGACGTCGAGGCCTCGCACCGCGCCACCAGAGCCGCCTGGGTGTTGGACGCGCGCAACAGCCACCAGCCGTCATCGGTCAGCACGCGCACGCCGTCGATCTCGGACACATTGGCCCCCTCCGCCGCCAGCCGCGCCGCCACTTCCGTGATGACGGTGAATTTCCGCTGGTCGTCGCAGTTGAAGCGCAGTTCCGGCGTGTTGATCACATGCGGCAAGGCCATGCGCACATCGGCCAAGGTCTCGTCCATCCGCGCCACGATGCCCAGCAGGCGCACGCCGGCATACAGCGCATCGTCGAAGCCGTACCATTTGTCGGCGAAGAACACGTGGCCCGACATCTCGCCGGCCAGCGGGCAGCCGGTCTCGGCCATCTTTGCCTTAATAAGGCTGTGGCCGGTCTTCCACATCAACGGGGTGCCACCCGCTTTGGCCACCTCGTCGAACAGCACCTGACTTGCCTTCACGTCGGCGATGATTGTGGCGCCCGGGTGGGTCTTCAGCACATCGCGCGCCAGAACCACCAGAAGCTGGTCGCCGAACAGGATCTCGCCGGTGTTGTCGACCGCACCGATCCGGTCGGCGTCGCCATCGAAGGCAATACCCAGATCGGCCTTGCGGGCGAGCACCTCGGCGATCAGCGCCTCGAGGTTCTTCGGCACCGTGGGGTCCGGATGGTGGTTCGGGAAGCCGCCATCGATGTCTGGATACAGAATGGTGTGGGTGCCCGGCAGCCGCTTGACCAGCCGCACCAGCACGTCGCCGGCCGCGCCGTTGCCGTTGTCCCACACCACGTTCAAGGCACGGGTGCCGCCGTCCCAATCCTGTGCCAGGCGATCGATATACGCCTCGGACACATCGATCGTGGTGTCGGACCCGGCAGACTCAGCCACGACGTCGCCGCTCTCAGCCATCTGCCCGAGATCGCGGATCTGCGTGCCGAAGAACGGCTTGCGGGCCAGCATCATCTTGAAGCCGTTGTAATCCGGCGGATTGTGGCTTCCCGTCACCATGATGGCGCCTTCGGTCTTGTGGATGGTTGAGGCGAAGTACAGCATCGGCGTCGGTCCCAGACCGATGCGGATCACCTCGATACCGCTGGATTTCAGCCCGTCCACCAAGGCTGGCTCCAGGCCCGGAGACGACACGCGGCCGTCATAGCCCACCGCCACCGTCTTGCCGCCTGCGCGCACGACCACCGAGCCGAAGCAGCGTCCGATTGCGAAGGCGTCCGCGGGATAAAGCGTTTTGCCCACGATCCCGCGAACATCGTATTCACGCAGCACGGTGGCGTCAAAATGATGAATAAAGCTCATTGTCGTTTCATCCTCGGCATCGGCGGAAAATTCAGATGTACTGCTTCAGGAATTCCCGCACCGCAGGGGCAATTTCTGGCCGCTTCAGTGCAAAGGCGATCTGCGCCTCAAGGAAGCCGATCTTGTCGCCGCAATCGAAACGGCGACCCTCATAGCGCAGGCCATGAAACGGTACCTGGCCGATCATCTTGGCCATCGCGTCGGTCAACTGCACCTCGTTTCCGGCGCCCCGCTCCATGCGGCTGAGATGCTCGATCACGCCAGACGTCAGCACATACCGGCCGATGATGGACAGGTTGGACGGCGCATCTTCCGGCTTCGGCTTCTCAACAAGGCCCTTCACCTCAACCAGGCGGCCATCATCCGCGCCGATGTCCAGAATGCCGTAGCGGTTGGTCTGCTCACGCGGAACCTCCGTCACGGCCACCACGCAGCCGCCAGTCTCGTTGTAGGCGTCCGCCAGCTGCTGCGTGCACGGCACGTCGGACATCACAAGGTCGTCTGGCAGCAGAATGGCGAAAGGGTCGTCGCCGATGAAAGCGCGGGCACACCAGATGGCGTGGCCCAGGCCCAGCGGCTCCTGCTGGCGCACGGTGCTGATCGAGCCCGGCGGCATCTGCAATTCGCGCAGCATCGCCAGTTCGGCGTTCTTGCTGCGGGCCCGCAACGTGGCTTCCAACTCATAGGCGATGTCGAAATGTTCCACGATCGCGGTTTTGCCACGGCCTGTCACCATGCAGAACTGCTGAATTCCGGCGGCGCGCGCCTCGTCCACGGCGTATTGGATCAACGGCTTGTCGACGACGGGAAGCATTTCCTTCGCCATCGCCTTGGTCGCGGGCAGAAAGCGTGTGCCGAGTCCGGCAACGGGGAAAACGGCCTTGCGGAGCGGCTTGATCACAGTGTTGGTCCTTCAGCATTCGGCTTGCGGGCACGCCTATCGGCATCGCGTTGTGAACCGTTGCCTGTTGGCAACCGCCCATGACCGATTCCGTTCCTGTATGGGAGTTAGCACGCAGTGCGCCGTTTCCACAGGGACGGAGTGTGACGAAAATTATTCAAAAAATGATTTAGAAGTCATGGACGAACTGCCTGAGATTGCGGGCCGAACGGGCAACATTCAACTTAGCAGAACATCGCGCGCCTGGTTGATACGGGCTGCGATCCAGTCCGAGCCACCATGATCGGGATGGGCGGCCCGCATCAGGCGGATATAGGCGGCCTGGATCTCCGCACGGCCGGCCTTGGCAGGCAGACCGAGCACGTCGAGCGCCTCCGCCCTGCTCATCGCACCCGGACGAGCGTTGGGACTTGCGCCTGCCGGGCGTGATGCGCCGCCGCTGCTGCTACCAAATTTGCCGCCGTTCTTGGCCAGCCCCAGCCAGCTCCACAGCAGCGGCCCCAGAAACACCAGCCCCGCCATCGCCACCGCGCCGCGCCCGGTGAGGAACAGCAAGGCCGCCATCAAAAGTCCACCGATTGCAACCGTCCACACGCCGAACTGCTTGATGTCGGACACGCGGGCGCGGGAGAACATGCCAAGCGCCGCCATCACGGCCAGCAGGCTGGCTCCCCCAAGCAGCAGGAAGATCACCCGGCAAGACCAGCCGCGAAAGCAGCCTTGGC
>JAYTHH010000016.1:0-2144 GCA_043732745.1 Rhodospirillales bacterium | reverse complement strand
AAGGGTTTGATGATGAAGGGTCTGTTTCTCGACGCCAACGGCGCGCTGGCCGATATCTTCCACAAGATGCGCACCGAGAGCGATCCGCCAATGGACGTGAACCTGCAGGAGGACCCCGACCAGGACACGTTGGTCAACCTGCTGCAAGGCTATGATTTTATCCTTGACGACCACACCCAGCTCCCCACTGCCACGCTGGCAAAGTGCAAGCAGCTGCGCCACGTTATCTTCCTGGGCACTGGCGCCCGCAGCTACATGAACCCCGAGGAATTGGCCGAGCTCGGCATCACGGTACACATCATCAAAGGCTATGGGGACATCGCGGTGGCCGAGCACGCCATCGCCCTGATGTGGGCGGCGGCGCGCGGCCTGGCGTTCATGGATCGCGGCATGCGCGAAGGCCTCTGGCTGCGCAGCGAGGGCATGCAACTCACCGGCAAGACCATCGGCCTCATCGGCTTCGGCGGCATCGCGGCCGAGGTGGCCCGCATTGCCGGCGGCTCCGGCATGCGCGTGCTGGCCTGGAACCGTACAGCCAAAACCGCCGAGGGCGTGGAGTTCGTGCCGCTGGAACGCCTGCTGGCCGAAAGCCACGTCGTCAGCCTGCATCTGCTGCTGTCCGACGAAACCCGCGGCTTCCTGTCCGCCGAGCGGATCGCGCTGATGCGGCCCGGCGCCATGCTGGTCAACACCGCCCGCGGCGCCGTGGTGGACGAGACCGCCATGATCGCCGCCCTTCAATCCGGCCAAATCGGCCACGCAGCCCTCGACGTGTTCGACGTCGAGCCGCTGCCGGTGCCGCATGTGCTGACCACGATGGACAACGTCACGCTCTCGGCCCACAGCGCCTTCCGCACGCCGGAAGCCAACGAAACCCTCATCCGCCGCGCCCTGGATATCGCCGCCAAGGTGGCCGGAATGGCCCACATGACGGATCGCTGACCCACAAACGAGCGGTTCGGCTTGCGCTGGACCGCTCGGGTGCGCATGTTCAAGGTTATCATTCTCTGACATTGCCGGCGTCATATTCTCCGCCGGCGGAGCTTCAAGATGGACGGCAGCACCGAGTCCCGACGGATCATTCTCCACACACCAGACGATTTCGAGGGCATGCGCCAGGCCGGGCGCCTTGCCGCCGAAGCGCTGGACATGATCACCGACCATGTGCACCCCGGCGTCACCACCCTGTCACTGGACACGCGATGCCATGATTTCATCATCGCCCACGGCGCCACCCCGGCACCGCTGAACTATCGCGGCTATCCGAAATCGGTCTGCGTCTCCATCAACCACGTCGTCTGCCACGGCATCCCCGGCGACCGCGTGCTGGTCTCGGGCGACATCGTCAACATCGATGTGACGGTGATCCTCAATGGCTGGCACGGCGACAGCAGCCGCATGTACTGCGCCGGCCCGCCGTCCACCAAGGCGCGCAACCTGATCGAGTGCACGCATGAGGCGCTGATGCGCGGTGTGGCCGCCTGCAAGCCCGGCGCCACGCTCGGCGATATCGGCCACGCCATCCAGGTCTTCGTGGAAGCCCAACGCTGCAGTGTGGTGCGCGATTTCTGTGGCCACGGCATCGGCCGCACCTTCCACGCCCCGCCGAACATCCTGCACTACGGCCGCGCCGGCGAGGGCCCGGTGCTGAAGCCCGGCATGTTCTTCACCATCGAGCCCATGGTGAACGCCGGAAGGCCCGAAGTGAAAGTGCTGGACGACGGCTGGACCGCCGTCACCCGACAGGCTGCCGTCACCCGAGACCGCAGCCTGTCGGCGCAGTTCGAGCATATGGTTGGGATCACCGAGACCGGCGTGGAAATCTTCACCCTGTCCCCCGCCGGCCTGTTCAAACCGCCCTACCCCGTCTGATGCCCAGCCTTCACACCCCCGCCTTTCACACCACGATCCAAAAACTGCGCTTCTGCGACACAGACCGCCTCGGCCACGTCAACAACGCCGTCTATGCGGTGATGTACGAAGCTGGTCGCGCCGAAATGCTGGAACGCGCCAACCTGCTCGCCCCTGCCCACGGCCGCGCCGTGGTCATCGCGCGCCTGGAAATCGATTTCCTGCGGGAAATGAACTGGCCCGGCGAGGTCTCGGTGGAATCAGCTATTCATCGGATCGGCACCAAATCCTTC
>JAYTHH010000015.1:0-7372 GCA_043732745.1 Rhodospirillales bacterium | reverse complement strand
GTGGGGTGCCAAAGCGCACCCCGCCCTACGCCCGTCCGCTGGCGAAGCGGACCGCTTCCTCCGCTGCGCGGAACATGCCGCGCGCCTTTTGTTTTGTTTCCTCGTATTCCGCCACGGGGTCGCTGTCGGCCACCACGCCGGCGCCTGCCTGGATGTGCAGGACGCCGTCCTTCACCACGGCGGTGCGGAGCGCGATGCACGTGTCCATCGTGCCATCCGGTGCGAAATAGCCGATGCAACCGGCATAGATGCCGCGCTTTACCGGTTCCAGCTCCTCGATGATCTGCATGGCGCGGACCTTGGGGGCGCCGGTGAGCGTTCCGGCGGGGAAGCCGCCGACCAGGGCGTCCACGGCGTCCAGTTCGGGGCGAAGCTTGCCTTGGACTTCGGACATGATGTGCATGACGTGGCTGAAGCGCTCGATGGCGAAGCTTTCGGTGACCTTCACGGTGCCGATCGCCGCAACGCGGCCGACGTCGTTGCGGCCGAGGTCGAGCAGCATCAGATGCTCGGCGCGCTCTTTCGGGTCGCCCAGCAGTTCGGCGGCCAGACGCTGGTCCTCCTCGTGCGTGGCGCCGCGCGGCCGGGTGCCGGCGAGCGGGCGGATGGTCACGATATCGTCGCGCAGGCGCACTAGGATTTCGGGGCTGGAGCCGACGATGGCGAAACCGCCGTAGTCGAGAAAGAACAGGAACGGCGCCGGGCTGATGCGGCGCAGCGCGCGATACAGCGAGAAGGGCGGCAGCGCGAACGGCACCGAGAAACGCTGGCTCGGCACCACCTGGAACACGTCCCCGGCGCGGATGTATTCCTTGGCGCGTTCGACGGCGTCGATGTAGCCCTGGCGGGAGAAACTGGACGTCGGCTCCGGCAACGGCGGCAGGTCGACGGCGGGGGCTGCCATCGGCAGGGGGCGGGTCAGCGCCGTGGCGGCCTGGGCCAGACGGTCCTGTGCCGATTGCCAGGCGTTGGCGGCCGACACGCCGGCCCTCGGATAGACCGGGGCCGCGAAGGTCAGCAGATCCGTCACGTTGTCGAAAATCGCGAAAATCGTAGGGCGCAGCATCACGGCATCCGGGACGCCCATGACATCGGCGTTCTTGTTGGGCAGGTCTTCCATCTGGCGGACCATATCGTAGCCGAGATAGCCGACCAGCCCGCCGGCCATCGGCGGCAGACCCGCCGGCACGTCTAGCCGGGCCTCGGCGATCAGCGCGCGCAGACTGTCGAGCGGCGAGGCGGTCTCGGGAACGAAGCCATAGGGCGCGGCCAGGGCGTTGCGGTTCAACTCGGCCACGCCCTGGCGGACGCGCCAGACCAGATCGGGGTCCATGCCAATAATGGAATAACGACCGCGCGAGGCACCGCCTTCGACGGATTCGAGCAAGAAGCTGAGTGGGCGGCCTTGCGTCAGCTTGAGGAATGCCGCGACCGGGGTTTCCAGATCGGCCACGGCGCGGTTCCAGACCAGATGGCCACGCCCGGCATTGTAGTCGGCTGCAAAGCCGGCCTCGTCGGTCACGGCGATACCTCCGCCGCGCTGAGCTGTTCGAGCTGGGCGCGGTTGACCCTGGGATTCGCGCTGCTGCGAACGGCGGTGGCGAACAGGGTTTCCTGATCATCGGCCACCGATTTGGCGAGCGCCTCGCGCATCTGGGTGTAGCCCGCGGCGTCCTTCGCGGGATCGGCCGCCAGGATGTCGACCAGCACGGCCACTTCGAAGCCCTCGGGCGTCTCGACCATGGTGGGTTCTCCTTTTTTCAGCGCGAACAGCGGCGTCACCAACTGTGCCGACACACCGTCCACCGGTGCTGCGCGGCCCACCGCCTGCAGGGTGCGGATCTGCACGCCGGCAACGGTTGCGGCATCTTCCAGCGACTGGCCGCCCTTGATGGCCGCCAACAGCTTGGCCGCGGCCTCCTCCTGGGTGCGGCGGATGGCGTCGCGCGTCCAGTCGGCACGCACGGTCTCGATGACGTCAGCGAGCTTGCGGGTCTCCGGCGGGATGATCTCCTCGACGGTGAAGGCGAAGAAGGACTGTTGGCCACTGGCGGTGTTGGGGGCCTGGGTCAGATGCGCCGGATCGCCTTTCTTGGCCTGGAACGCGGCCTGGACGAGGGCAGGGCGAAGTTCATCCGGCCCCGGGATCGGCGCCCGTGCGCCCTCCAGCGTGTTGCCCTGCGCATCGAGCGTGCCTGAAATGGCGGCGAGGCCGAGATCGCCGGGCAAATCGTCAAGCGAGGTGCCTGTGGACAGCGCGTCCTCCACCTTGTTGGCGCGGGTGTAGAGTAGATCGGTGGCGCGATCGGCCACGATGCGGGCTTTTAAGACCGGCGCCATGTCGGCCAGGGTTTTGGTCGCGCCGGGGATAATGGCCACCACCTTGATGACGTGCCAGCCGAGTGCGCTGCGCACCGGGGCGAGCACGTCGTCGAGCGTCGCATCGAACACCGCCTTGGCGAGTTCCGGGGCCGGAAACTCCGCCGCCGTCGCATCTGGCAACTCGACACCGGACGCACCTTTGTCACCTGCGGATTTTTGGATGGCGGCCCAGTCGGCGCCGGCTTTCCATTCTGCAGCCAGCTTGATCGCTACCGCTTCGTCCTGCGTCAGCAGCACCTGCACCGAGCGCTTCTCGGCGGTGTTGAACTCGGATTTGCGGGCTTCGTAGGCGCTGGCGATGTCGGCGTCGGAGACCTCGATCTCCTTCTCCAAGGTTTCCGGCGACAGCACCACCGCCTTGATGCGGCGATATTCGACCGTGGCGTATTTCGATTTGTTGTTGTCGTAGTAGCGCTGCAACTGAACCTCGGTGGGTGCATCCGGCGCCTTCGCTGCGGCGAACGGGTATTCCACGGCCTTGGCCACGCGCTGCTCGCGCTGGAAGGCGAACACGGCGCGCACCATCACATCCGGCGTGGCGGTGCCAACGCGGATGGCTTCAAGAATCTGCCGCTGGCCGAGATCGGAGCGCATCAAATCGAGAAAACGCTTCTCGGTCAGCCCGTTGTTGCGCAGTACGGTCTCGAAGGTGGGACGGTCGAAGGTGCCGCTGCGGCCCTTGAAGGCGGGAATCTCGAACACCGCCTGGCGCACGGCGGCGTCGGGCACCGACAGCTTCCACTCGGCCACCTTGTTGTCAAGGGCAGCGGCGGTGATCAGCCGTTCCACCGCCTGAGCAGCCACCGAGCGCCTGATCTCGGGGGTGGGCGCGATCTGGGTGCCGAACATCCGCGTCACCTGCGCCAACTGGCGGCGATACGCCTCCTGCGCCTCGGGCAGCTCGATCTTGCGCGAGCCGACCACGGCCAGCGCCGAATCGTTGCCGAAGTTGCGCACCACGTCGGCCACGCCCCAGAGGCCGAACGAGGCCACCAGCACGATGAAGAACAACTTGGCCAGCCAGGTGTCGAGGAAGCGGCGAACGAGTGTCAGCATGATATGTCCGATAGCTATTGAAGCCTCGCCCAAGGGCGAGAGGGCGATGCGGCCGCTCTTTTTGGAGGCCTGCCTGCGCCGGTTTGCCAGTTTGTGGCGCGATCGGCTAGAGCGATCGCGGATCGGGAGAATTGACAATGCGCCAAATGATCGCAGGCAACTGGAAGATGAACGGCCTGATCGGCTCCGCAGCCGCGATCCTTGATCCGCTTGTGGCGGCCGGCGGGATGGACTGCGACCTTCTGGTCTGCCCGCCCGCCACGCTTCTCATCTCGGCGGCGCATCACCTGCAGGGCAGCCGCATTCTTCTCGGTGGGCAGGACTGCCATGCAAACGCCAGCGGGGCCCATACCGGTGACATCTCGGCTGCGATGCTGCGTGATGCCGGTGCCGGCTGGGTCATCCTGGGCCACTCCGAACGCCGCGCCGACCATGCCGAGACGGACGCCCTGGTACAGGCCAAGGCCCATGCCGCCCACGCCGCCGGGCTCACCGCCATCGTCTGCGTCGGCGAGACCGAGCAGCAGCGGCTGTCGGGCCAGGCCAGCGCGGTGGTGCAAACCCAGCTTGTCGGCAGCCTGCCGGCGGAGTTCACGGGTGTGGTGGCCTATGAGCCGGTCTGGGCGATCGGCACCGGGCGCTTGCCTACCGAGGAGGACGTGGCAGCCATGCACGCGCACATTCGCGCGACGCTGGCGAGGCATCTCGGGGATGCCGGCCAGACGATGCGTATTCTGTATGGAGGGTCTGTAAAGCCGTCGAATGCCGCATCACTTCTGGCGCTGCCCGAGGTTGGCGGCGCCCTGGTCGGCGGCGCCAGCCTCAACGCGCAGGATTTCCTGGCGATCGCACATGCATCGCAACGGTTGCCGCATGTCGCCGTGACGTCTAGAACGCCCTCTTAGTCTGCCCGCCGACATGTCTGGGCCGCTGCCTCTCCAAGGAATTCCATGACCTCCGTTTTGCTGATCATGCATCTGTTCGTAACCCTCGTCTTGATCGCCCTCGTGCTGATCCAGCGCAGCGAGGGCGGCGGCCTGGGCATCGGCAGCTCGCAGGGCATGGGCGCGTTCATGGGCGGCCGTGGCACGGCCAACCTGCTGACCCGCACCACGGCCATTTTGGGCGCCCTGTTCTTCGGGCTGTCCCTGGCGCTGGCGCTGCTGAACCGCGGCACGACGGGCGTGGGCCATTCATTGCTCGACAATCCGCCGCCGGCTGCGAGCACGCCGACCCCCGGGGCCGCGTTGCCAGGTGCGGCACCCGGATCAGCTCCCGGTGACGTGACCTTGCCGCCGATCGCACCCGTGCCGCCTGCTGCTCCCGTGGCCCCGAAAGGCCCGAGCGTTCCGATCAACTGATCTCTCCGTCATCGGCCCTGCTCGGGGCCGTCACGCTAAAGCTGCTGAGCTGCAAGGACCAAGCAGAATGCCATCATGGTTTCCCGTGAGGTTGGCCCGCGCCTATGGTGTGCGCCCATGACCCGGTTTGTATTCATCACCGGCGGCGTGGTCTCCTCGCTCGGCAAGGGGGTGGCCTCCGCCTCCCTCGGTGCCCTGCTACAGACGCGCGGCTACACCGTGCGCATGCGCAAGCTCGACCCTTACCTCAACGTCGATCCGGGCACGATGTCGCCGTATCAGCACGGCGAGGTGTATGTCACCGACGACGGCGCCGAGACCGATTTGGATCTTGGCCATTACGAGCGGTTTACCGGTGTTGCCGCCTCCAAGGGTGATAACGCGACCACCGGGCGCATCTACCAGGACGTGATCGCCAAGGAGCGGCGTGGTGACTATCTGGGCGCCACGGTTCAGGTGATTCCGCACATCACCGACGCTATCAAGGACGCCATCACCGCCAACACGGTGGATTCCGACGGACGCCCGCTGGATTTCGTGCTGATCGAGATCGGCGGCACGGTGGGCGACATCGAGAGCCTGCCGTTCCTCGAAGCCATCCGCCAGCTCGGCAACGAGCTGGGGCCGCAGTTGGTGATGTTCGTGCATCTGACACTGGTGCCGTGGATCCCGTCGGCCGGCGAGTTGAAGACCAAGCCGACGCAGCATTCCGTGAAGGAACTGCTGAATGTGGGCATCCAGGCCAACATGCTGCTGTGTCGCTGCGACCGCCCGATCCCGGAGAACGAGCGTCGGAAGATCGCGTTGTTCTGCAACGTGCGGCCGGAGGCGGTGATCGCCGCACTTGACGTGGACACGATCTATGCCGTGCCGATCAGCTATCACGCCGAGGGCATGGACCGCGAAGTGCTGCGCCATTTCGGCCTGCCGTTCGAATCCGAGCCCGATCTTGGCCGCTGGCAGCGCATCGTCAACACCGTGCGGGCCCCGGAAGGCACTGTGCGCATCGCCGTGGTTGGCAAATACACCAACCTGCTCGACAGCTATAAAAGCCTGGCCGAAGCCCTGCAGCATGGCGGCATCGCCAACCATGTGAAGGTGGAGCTGGACTGGGTGGACAGCACGATCTTCGAACAGCCCGACACCGTGGCGCGGCTTGAAGGCGTGCATGGCATCCTGGTGCCAGGCGGCTTCGGCGAGCGCGGCACCGAGGGCAAGATCAACGCGGTGCAGTTCGCCCGGGAGCGTCGGATTCCGTTTTTCGGCATTTGCTTCGGCATGCAGATGGCGGTGATCGAGGCGGCCCGCAACCTGGCGGGGCTGGAACATGCGTCGTCCACCGAATTCGGGCCGTGCGACGAGGCCGTTGTCGGCCTGCTGACCGAATGGGCGCGCGGCAACGAGGTCGAAACCCGCGAGGAGGGCGGCAATCTCGGCGGCACCATGCGGCTCGGCGCCTATCCGGCTGTTCTCGCCGAGGGGTCGCTGGTGCGCTACGCCTATGGCGACGCGCCGATGATCTATGAGCGCCATCGCCACCGCTACGAGGTCAACGTGCACTATCGCGAGCGCCTGGAAAGCACCGGCCTGCGTTTCTCCGGCATGTCCCCCGATGGCGTGCTACCGGAGATCGTGGAATTGCCTGGCCATCCGTGGTTCATCGGCGTGCAGTATCATCCTGAGCTGAAATCCAAGCCGTTCGATCCGCATCCGTTGTTCCGTGGGTTTATATCGGCGGCTGTGAAGCAGTCCCGCCTTGTCTGAGCAGCGTATCGTGGATGTCGGCCGCGTGCGGTTCGGCAACAAACTGCCGTTGGTGCTGATCGCGGGCCCGTGCCAGATCGAAAGCCGTGACCACGCGATGGAGATGGCGTCGGCTATCTCAGAGATCTGCGCCGGGCTTGGCCTGCCATGGATCTACAAGAGCAGCTTCGACAAGGCCAACCGCACCTCGGCCAGCGCAGAGCGCGGCGTGGGCATGGCGCAGGGGCTCGATATCCTCGCCGATGTCCGCACCCGGTTCGGCTGCCCGGTGCTGACCGACGTGCATGACGCCGCCCAGTGTGCGCCGACCGCTGAAGCCGTGGATGTGCTTCAGATCCCGGCGTTTCTGTCGCGCCAGACCGACCTGCTGGTTGCCGCAGGCGAGACCGGGGCTGCGATCAACGTCAAGAAAGGCCAGTTTCTGGCGCCGTGGGACATGGTCAACGTCGCCGCGAAAATCGCGTCCACCGGCAACACCCGCATCATCCTGTGCGAGCGAGGCGCCAGCTTCGGCTACAACACGTTGGTCTCGGATATGCGGTCGCTCCCGATCATGGCCAGGACCGGCTACCCCGTGATGTTCGACGCCACGCATTCGGTGCAGCAGCCGGGTGGGCAGGGCACGTCCTCCGGCGGGCAGCGCGAGTTCGCGCCGGTGCTGGCCCGGGCCGCCATCGCGGTGGGCGTTTCGTCGGTTTTCATCGAAACGCATCAGGACCCCGATGCGGCGCCGTCTGACGGACCCAATATGATCCCCATTGCTGAAATGCCGGGCTTGCTCGCCCGGCTAATGGCGTTCGACAAGTTGG
>JAYTHH010000014.1:0-2146 GCA_043732745.1 Rhodospirillales bacterium | reverse complement strand
GACGATGATGGCGGCGGCGTGGTGGCGCCTGGTTATCGTACTGGTCGCCGTCGTCTGCGGCACAACGTCCCAGTCTCTGGCACAGGGCGTCTGTCCGGTGAAACCGGCCAAGGCGACGGCAGATGTGACGCCCACCAAACTCACCGACACCTATTGGCTCGGCCGGCTTCGTGCGCAGGAGCAGGAACTTGCGCGGCTCGACCTCTCCAAGGTGAGGCTTCTGATGTTGGGCGACTCGCTGGTCGAAGGCTGGGCACCGCCGGTGCAGCAATTGTTCTACGGCCATCGCGGGGTTTTGAACCTGGGAGTCGGCGGCGACAATACCCAGGGGATGCTGTGGCGGATCAACCGGCTTCGCCAGACCAATCTGCGGCCGAGCCTGATCTTGCTGGAGATCGGCACCAACAACGTCTGGCCCGGCCGGCCGCCTGAAGAGGTGGCGGTGGCAGTGGCCGAAGTGGTGCGCCAGATCCGCGCCTGGACGCCACACAGCCGCATCCTGCTGCTGGGCCTGCTGCCGCGTGGCACTGCGGCATCCGACCCGATGCGCCTGGTGCAGAGAACGGTGAACCCGCTGATCGCTGCCTGCGCTGATGGCGTGAATGTCTTCTACGCCGATCCCGGTGCGTTGCTGGTGGATGGCAACGGCATGCTGCCGGACCAGATCGCTCCGGACCACCTGCACCCGAACTGGATCGGCTACGGGATATTGTCGGCGGCGATTGAACCCCTGGTTCGGCGACTGCTGGGCGAGGCGGAGCGATAAAAACTCAGTTGGTGACGACGCTGCCCTTGGCGTCGATCGCCACTTCGCTTGTCTTGCCGCCTCGGCTGGCCATGCCGCGCCAGACGGCGCTGTCATCGCGGTAAAGGTCCGACACCTTCGAAAATCCCTGGCTTTCGATCAGCTTTCGGGCATCGGCCTCGGACATCTTCGAGCCATCGGCCATCTGTGTCTGTGACTTCTCGGTGACAGGGCTGTCACCCAGCTTCAGCGAGGCGCGGGTGGCGCTGTCCAACTGGCCGGTGGCGGCAAGCTTGTGTGCCTGCTGGTACAGCCGGATCGATTCCTGCGTTGCGGGGCCCGGGACTCCATCCACACGGCCATCATAGGTACCCTGTTGCTGCAGCACGAGTTGCGCCTGGCGGATTTCGGGAGATGCAGCGGGTGCTGCGGCCTCCCGCGTGTCGCGCTGTAATCCAAGCATCGCGCAGCCGGCGTTGCTCACACAGAGCGAACCAAGCAGCATCATCGGCAGAATTCGCATCCATAAACCTTTACTGAATAGTTTTAGCGCAATGCGGGAAGGGCCTCGACGATCACGCCCGGCGTGTCGCCCTTTCGCTGCACGATGAATTTCGCCTCGTGCATCGCGGCGACCTCTGGGCGGTGCGCAATGGAGATAACCGTGGTGTCCGGTAGGCGTTCCCTGAGGACGCGGAGTATTTCGGCCTCCGATTCCTGGTCGAGGCTGGCGGTCGCCTCGTCGAGAAACAGCCATTCCGGGCGCAGCAGCAAGGCGCGGGCGATGGCCAGGCGTTGCTGCTCGCCGCCGGACAGCCGCAGACCCCAGGCGTCGCGACGGTCGATCTGCGCAAACAACGGTGCAAGCCCCACGTCTTCCAGGGCCTGGTAGATCTCGGTGTCTGTGGTGCGATCGGCGTCGCCGGGATAGTTCACGGTGGCGCGCAACGTGCCCAGCGGGAAGTAGGGGCGTTGCGGCAGGAACAACGTGGTGCCTTCACCCCGATGCAGGCGGCCGCTGCCGAACGGCCAGATGCCGGAAAATGCGCGAAACAGGGTGGATTTCCCACTGCCGGAGCGCCCGGTGAAGACGGTGGAGCGGCCGCGCGGCAATTTGAGATCAGCGGCCTCGACCAGCACCCGCCCATCCGGCAGCTTGAGGGTGAGATCCGTCAGCCTGTAGTCAGGCCCCGTTCTGGGTTCGATCACCAGGCCCTCACGATTGGCCGCGCGTGCGGCGGCGATGGCCGTGCTGAAGAAGGTCAGCCGGTTGATGGTGGCGCGCAGCGAGGCCAGCGCGGTGTAGCTGTTGACGAAAAACGACATGGCACCCTGCACACTGCTGAAGGCGCCCGCGGTTTGCGTCAGGCCGCCGAGATTGAGTGTGCCGGCGAAAAAGCG
>JAYTHH010000013.1:0-20511 GCA_043732745.1 Rhodospirillales bacterium | reverse complement strand
GCAGCGGCAAGCTGTGGCGTCGATATCGCCCGGGCCCGCATGCTCGCCTTCGTCTACGCAGCCCTGCTCGCCGGCCTCGCCGGCTGGCTGTTCGCGCATCTGCAACGCGCCGTGAACCCCACGCCCTTCGGCCTCAACGCCGGCATCCAATACCTGCTGATGGCCGTGGTGGGCGGTGCCGCCTATCTCCCCGGCGCGATCCTCGGCTCCGCACTAATGGTCGTCGTCAACGACCGCCTGCAGGACTGGCTGCCGAAACTGCTCGGCACATCCGGCAACTTCGAAATCATCGCCTTCGGCCTGCTGCTTGTCCTGGTCCTCCAGGTCGCACCAGAAGGCATCTGGCCCCACCTCACTCGCCGCCGCATCCGCGCCCGCCCGCTCACCCCGGCAGACCCTTTGCCGCGACGCCCCGCATCCGATGCCGCCCTGGCGTTCGAAGTCTCCGGCCTCCGCAAAAACTTCGGCGGCCTGCTGGCCGTCGCGGACCTGTCCTTCACCCTCGCACCCGGCGAGCTGCTCGCCCTCATCGGCCCCAACGGCGCCGGCAAAAGCACCAGCTTCAACCTGCTCACCGGCGTCACCCGCCCCAGCGCCGGCACCGTGCATCTGATGGGCCGGGACGCCACCGGCCTTTCCGCCCGCGCCTTGGCCCAACGCGGCGTGGCCCGCAGCTTCCAGCACGTGAAACTGGTGGCCGGCATGTCAGTCATCGAGAACGTCGCCCTCGGCGCCCATCTGCGTGGCCGCGCCACCCCCCTCCAAAGCATCCTCCGCCTAGACCGAGCGGAGGAAGCCCGCCTTTTCGCCGAAGCCGCACGCCAGCTCGCCCATGTCGGCCTGCTCGATCTCGCAGCCCGCCCCGCCACCTCGCTCGCCCTCGGCCAGCAACGCATCGTCGAAATCGCCCGTGCGCTGTGCGCCGACCCCGCTGTCCTCCTGCTGGACGAACCCGCCGCCGGCCTGCGCCACGCCGAAAAACAAGTGCTTGCCACACTCCTGCGCCGCCTCGCCGCCGACGGCATGGCCATCCTGCTGGTGGAACACGACATGGATTTCGTGATGAACCTGGCAGACCGCCTGGTGGTGATGGATTTCGGCACCCGCATCGCCGAAGGCCCGCCCGAGCAGGTGCGCCGCGACCCCGCTGTCATCGAAGCCTATCTCGGCGGCGTCGCATGACCTTGCTCGACGTCGCCAACCTCTCGGTGGCATTCGGCGGCATCCAGGCGGTGTCAGGCGTCTGCCTGCGCGTGCCAAAAGGCCAGATCGTCACCGTCATCGGCCCCAACGGCGCCGGCAAGACCACCATGCTGTCGGCCATCAGCGGCATCGTGCCGTCCACCGGCTCCGTCACCTTCAACGGCGCCAACCTCGCGCGTGACCTGGTAGAATCCCGCGTCGCAAGGGGCCTCTCGCTGGTGCCCGAAAAGCGCGAACTGTTCCCCAGCATGACGGTGGCTGAAAACCTCCGCCTCGGCGGCTTCAGGCGTCGCGCCGAAGGCTTTCGCGCGGCGGTGGCGGCGATGGACGAATGTTACGCCCTGTTCCCCCGCCTCGCCGAACGCCGCCGCCAGATCGCCGGCACCCTCTCGGGCGGCGAACGCCAGATGCTGGCCATGGCCCGCGCCCTGATGGCCAAGCCCGCGCTGCTGATGCTCGACGAGCCCAGCCTCGGCCTCGCCCCCCTCATCGTGCGCGACATCTTCCACACGATCACGGGCCTGCGCGCCACCGGCGTCTCCATCCTGCTGGTGGAACAGAACGCCCGCGCCGCGCTGGCGATCTCGGATTACGGCTATGTGCTGGAAGGCGGCCGCATCGCCCTGCAAGGCGACAGCGCCCGTCTGGCCGCCGACCCGCGCATCGTGGAAATGTATCTCGGAGCCGCCAGGCCTTAAGCTTTTGTTCAATCCTTTCGCCGAAACTGAGGGCGAAGTTTAAATCATAACGATAGCGGACCGACCTCCGGTTTTGCCGTGCGCGGTTCGAAACCTGCGACTAGAATCGGGGAAAGTTTTTCAGGGACAAACGGTATGTTCGCTCCGCGCGCTTTCGCTGCCTTCGCCGTCATTGCTGCCGGACTGCCGGCCACAGCCTTCGCCGCTGACGTCACACCGGCCCAGGCCACCGATTTGGAAGCGCAGTTGCGCGGCTGGATGGCAAGCCTGGTCAGCCCCGCGCTGGACGTGGGCACCCGCCCGGTGCGCATCACCGCCGATGGCGATCATTTCAACGTGGAACTGCCGGCACCGAATATCCTGGCAATCTCAGGCATCGCCGATCCCGGCCTGTCCGTAAAACTGAAGGCCAAACCCCTCGAAGGCGGGCGCTGGGCGCTGGACGATCTCGTGATCCCGTCGCCTTTGAAGCTCACCGCCCCCAAAGGCTTGGTCCAGGACGATTCCGGTGCCGGCCAGAGCATCACCATCACGGCTGAAACGCAGCAATTTCACGGCATCTTCGACCCCAGCTTCGCCACCACCTCCAGCTTCGACAGCGCGACGACCGACCTGCGCATCGTGGGGGCAAATTCGGTGTCATCAACCGGGCGCAGCGTCAGCCACACCACCTTGCAGCCGGCAAGCGACGGTCGGATCAACATTCTGACGGAAGGCAACGCCGAGAAAAGCAGCAACACCGTCTCGCCGAAGGACGGCAGGGCGTTCACCTACACGGTCGAAAAATCCACCTCGTCCAGCCGCATCAAATCGGTTTCCCCCAGCACACTCGTGATCCTGGTGCGCAGCGTCTCCGCCCTGATACCCACTCTCGCGGACACAAAGGACAGCCTGAATCCGGAACAGCGCACCCTGGCGCGTACCATCATCTTCTCGCTGCGCGACATGTTCGATGGGCTGGAAGCCGGCCAGAAGCTGGACAACATCAAATTCACCGCCGACGGCCATACCGGCACCATTACGCGCGCCGCGTTCGGAACGAAGGCGGGTGTCACGGATGGCAAGTTGGAGCTGGCCACCGAGATCTCGTTGGAAGGCTTCGACTCCCTCGAAATCCCCAAGGGGGTCTACCGCGACTATCTTCCCCGCAAATTCGTCGTCAAGCCCCGCGTGTCCGGCTTGCCCAGCGAGGATCTGATCAAACTGCTGCTCCGCGCCGTCGACAGCGACGCGAAGGACCTGGCCGAGCTGCAAGAGGCGGGAATTGCCCTGCTCGGCGCCGGCCCACTGGAAATCGCCATCGACGAACTCGGCCTCGATCTCGGCCGCGCCAGCCTCAGCGGCACCGGCTCGCTCGATGTCGCCAGCATGACCGATATCACCGGTGAGGCCGAGATCAACGTGAAGGGGCTGGATGCGCTGATCAAAACCGCCAATACCACCCCCGACCTCAACGAGATCGCCCCAATACTAATCTTCCTCAAGGGCATCGGCAGGCAGGACGGTGACAAGACCGTCTGGAACATCGCCTACCAGGACAACAACGTAACGGTGAACGACACCGATCTCAGCGCCCTCATGCCCAGCGCTGGCGCCCCCGGCAAGAAGTAATAAGCGCAGGGTGGGGCGCGCTCTGGCGCCCCACCAACCCCACCACAGTTGCTGACACCGCTTTCTACCCCCAGACAACACTCCGCCGAAGCCTCGGGATCAGCCCCAGGCTTGCCAGCGTCAGCGCCGCCATCGCCAGAAAAACTAGCCCCCCGACGCGCGCATACAGCAGCCCGGACACGAACATCAGCACACCCGTCGGCAGCGCCATGCCGACCGCCGCGTTCAGGCTCTGTGCCGACGCCGCCCGACGCACAGGCACGCAATGGCCCATCACCTGCAACGCGGCCAGATACGGCAGGGTGAAGCTGGCGGCATGCAACGGCTGCAACGCCGCGAGCACGAACGGATCGGTGGACAGCGCCGTCCCGGTCCATCGCACCGTGGCGCCCACCGCGCCGATCACCATCAGATTGGCCGGCCCCAGCCGCGCGATCGCCCTGCGGCAGAACACGAATATTAAAATCTCCGCCAGCACCGCCTCGGCCCAGAGCAGGCCGATCACCTGGTCCGACAACCCCGCCGCGCGCCAATGCAAGGTCGACAACGCGTAGTAGGCGGCATGCGCCCCTTGCAGCAGCGCGGACACCGCCAGCATCCGGCGAAACGCTGGAATGCCCAATGGGCTCGGGTCCGGTCCGCTATCAACCGCCCCGATATCGGCAGCGTGGGCCATGTGCGCCCGCTCGCGCGCCTCCGGCATCAACGGCAGCATCAACAGCGAAACGCCCATGAAACCACCCATCAGCCAGGCCACCGCCTGCGGTCCGACCACTGCCACAACGAACCCGGCGCCCAGCGCCCCCAGCATGAAGGCACAGGACCCCACCGCCCGCACCCTGCCGAAATCAAATTTCAATCGTCGCGCTGCCGCCAGGGTCAGCAGATCATAAAGCGGCATCAACGCGCTCGCGCCCACGCTGTAGAGCATCACCACCATGAACAACGGCCAGAATCCCTGCACGCCCAGCACGCCCAGCGTGCCGGCCCCTGCCAGCACCATCGACGCCGCCAGCACGGGCCGAACCTGTCTCAGCCGATCGCAAAGAGCGCCCCAAACAGGCCCCGCCACCACGCGCGCCAAAAACGCCACGCCGAGAATAAAACTGATCTGCGCCGCCTCCAGCCCGCGGCTTTCAAGCAACACGGCGAAGAACGACATGTTAACGCCGTTGGCGACATACATCCCAGCCGAGCAGCCGGCGATCAGGGCGGCCGGCCGCCGCACCGCCGAATCAGCCAGCGTGCTGCCGCGCCGCCACGTCACGGACCTTGCGCGCCATCGACGCAATCCCGTTGCCCCGATTGGTCGACAGCGCCTGGATCAACCCAAGATCCTTCAGAAACGCCGGGTCGGTGGCAGCTATCTCCGCCGGTGGCCGGCCTGAGTAAACGCGCAGCAGCAGCGCCACCAGCCCTGAGACGATGGCCGCATCCGACGCACCGGCGAAATACAGCCTGCCGTCGCGCATCTGCGCCTCGAACCACACCTGGCTCTGGCAGCCCGGCACGCGATGATCGTCGTTCTGCCATTCCTTGGGGAACGGCGGCAGTTTCCGGCCCAGCTCGATGATGTGCTGGTAGCGGTCCATCCAATCGTCGAACACCTCCAACTCCTCACCGATGGCGGCGATGGCATGGGATGCGGTGTCGTCTTCGGGCGTCAGGAACGGATCGATCATACCGGTCAGGTGCGCGTCACCACCCACTCCGTCAACCCCCGGCATACGTCTTGCTTTCCCCGTAGCGCCACACGACGGCCGCTCATGGAAGGCTTCACGCGATGACACACCTCATTCTGCCGCGCCGGCAGTTGCTCGCCGCCACCGGCGCCATCGCGGCCGTGGGCAGCGCCCCCGCCAAGGTTCACGCCCAGGCCGAACGCGTGCTGCGCTACGGCATGGCCTTCGCCGACGTGCCGCTCACCACCGGCCAGCCCAACCGCGGCGCCGGCGCCTACCAGTTCACCGGCTTCACCCTCTACGACCCGCTGGTCGCCTGGGAAATGAACGTATCGGACCGCCCGGGCAAGCTGGTGCCGGCGCTCGCCGCCTCGTGGGAGACCGATCCGGCGGACCAGAAGAACTGGATCTTCAAACTCCGCCCCGGCGTGAAATTCCATGACGGCTCGCTGCTCGATGCGGACGCCGTGATCTGGAATTTCGAGAAAGTGCTCAATCCGCAGGCAAAGCACTTCGACAACGCCCAATCCGCCCAGGTCAAGCCGCGCCTGCCCTCGGTGGCCGCGTGGCAGAAACTGGACAGCATGACCGTCCAGGTCACCACCAAGGCGGTGGACGCCTTGTTCCCCTACCAATTGCTCTGGTTCCTCGTCTCATCCCCCGCCCAATACGAAAAGCTCGGCGGCTCCTGGGAAAAATTCGGCTTCGAGCCCTCCGGCACCGGCCCGTTCCGCATGGGCAAGCTCACGCCGCGCACCGGCGTCGAACTGCTCCAAAACCGCGACTACTGGGACAAATCGAGAATAGCCAAGCTGGACCGCCTGATCCTCGTCTGCGCCCCGGAAGACCTCGGCCGCACCAACGCCCTGCTCTCCGGCCAGCTCGACCTGATCGAAACCCCCACGCCAGACGCCGTGGCGCAGTTGAAAAGCCGCGGCATGCGCGTCGTCGGCAACGTCACGCCCCATGTCTGGAACTACCACCTGTCCATGCTCGAAGGCAGCCCGTGGCGAGACCTTCGCCTACGCCGCGCCGCCAACCTGGCGGTGGACCGCGAGGCGATCGTCTCCCTGATGGGCGGCCTGGCCACGCCCGCCCATGGCCAGATGGACCGTTCCAGCCCTTGGTTCGGCAAACCCACCTTCCAGCTCAAATACGACATGGACGCCGCCCGCAAGCTTGTCAGCGATGCCGGCTTCTCGAAATCCAACCCGCTGAAAACCAAGTTCATTGTCGCCACCTCCGGCGCCGGCCAAATGCTGTCGATGCCGATCAACGAATACATCCAGCAAAGCTGGGCCGAAATCGGCATCGAGATGGAGCTTCAGCCGGTCGAGCTCGAAGTGCTCTACACCGCCTGGCGGCGAGGTGCCGCCGACGACATGCTGAAGGGCATCTCGGCCAACAACATCGCCTACGTCACATCCGATCCGTTCTACGCCATCATCCGCTTCTACGCGTCAAACCAGATCGCGCCGAACGGCGTGAACTGGAGCCACTATCGCAACCCGGAGGTGGACAAGCTCTGCGCCGCCGTCACCAGCACGTTCGACACCGCCGAACAGGACAAGCTACTGGCCCGCGTGCACGAGCTGGTGGTGGACGACGCCGTGCAGGTCTGGGTCGTCCACGACACCAACCCGCATGCGCTATCGCCCAAGGTGAAACAGTATGTGCAGGCCCAGCATTGGTTCCAGGACCTGACCACGCTTGGATGATCCTTCAATCGCGCGGGCTGCCGATATCAGCGACCCCGCCCAGCCGCTTCTCATGGTCCGCGGCCTCAGCAAGCATTTTGGAAAACCCGGCGGCCTCTTCAGGCCTGCCGAGGCCGTGGTGCGCGCCGTCGACGGCGTCGACTTCGATCTCGCCAAGGGCGAAACCCTGGGGATCGTCGGCGAATCCGGCTGCGGCAAATCCACCACCTCCCGCCTGATCATGTCCTTGATCACGCCCACCTCGGGCGAGGTGATCTTCGACGGCGAGCATGTCGGCCCCGGCGGTCTGGCACTGAGAAATTACCGGCGCCAGGTGCAGATGGTGTTCCAGGACAGCTACGCCTCACTGAACCCCAGGCTCACCGTCGCCGAATCGATCGGCTTTGCCCCCCGCGTCCACGGCCTCGCACAGGACGCCA
Source organism: Rhodospirillales bacterium (assembly GCA_043732745.1). Lineage (GTDB taxonomy): Bacteria > Pseudomonadota > Alphaproteobacteria > Acetobacterales > Acetobacteraceae > CAIQQQ01. Next base: position 13,180 of record JAYTHH010000013.1, on the reverse strand, counting down.
CCCGCAGCCGCGTGCGCGACCTGCTCGACGCCGTGGGCCTGGCACCCGGCCTGTTCGCGCAACGCTACCCGCACGAGCTCTCCGGCGGCCAACGCCAGCGCGTCAACATCGCCCGCGCCTTGGCCCTCCGGCCCCGCCTCATCATTCTCGACGAGCCCGTCTCAGCCCTGGACAAATCGGTCGAGGCCCAGGTCCTCAATCTGCTGGTCGACGTAAAAGCGCAGTTCAATCTCAGCTACCTCTTCATCAGCCACGACCTCAACGTGGTGCAATTCGTCTCCGACCGTGTGCTGGTCATGTATCTCGGCCAGGTTGTGGAAATCGGCCCGGTCAATGCGATCTACGACAAGCCCGCCCACCCCTACACCGCCGCCCTCCTCGCCAGCCGCCCATCGATGGATCCCGACCTGCGCCGCACCGAACCGCCCCTCATGGGCGACCCGCCAAACCCGGTAAACCCACCCGCTGGCTGCCGCTTCCACCCGCGCTGCGTCCTCGCCGAGCCGATCTGCTCAGACGCACCACCAAAACTGGTTCACGTCACGCCCACGCACCAGGCCGCCTGCCTGATCGCCCAGCCCGCCAGCGGCCACAGCAGGGCGGCATGACCGCGCTCGTCAGGGTGCGAGACCTGCGCGTCAAATTCGTCACGCGCGACCGCACCATCCACGCCGTTAACGGTATCGATTTCGATCTTGCATCGGGCGAGGTGCTCTGCATTCTCGGCGAAAGTGGCTCCGGCAAATCGGTCACGCTCCGCGCCCTCATGCGTCTCAACCCCGCTGCCCGCACCATCATGCAAGGCAGCGTCGAAATCGCCGGCCGAAACATCGTGGCCGTGCCCGAGCGCGACATGGAGAACATCCGCGGCCGCGAAATCTCCATGATCTTCCAGGAACCGATGACGGCGCTGGACCCCGTCTTCACCATTGGCCAACAAATTTCCGAGACCGTCATCCGCCACGAAGGCGCCACCAAGGCCGAAGCCCATAGGCGGGCACTCGAACTTCTTGATCTCGTCCAGATCCCGTCGCCCGAACGCCGGCTCGCCGCCTATCCCCACGAACTCTCCGGCGGCCTGCGCCAACGCGCCATGATCGCCATCGCCCTGTCCTGCCGCCCCAAGCTGCTGCTGGCGGACGAGCCCACCACCGCGCTCGATGCCACCGTGCAAATCCAGATCCTGCTACTTCTCAGGCGGCTGCAACAAGAAATGGGAATGGGCGTGATATTCGTCACCCACGACCTCGGCGTCGCCGGCGAAATCGCCGACCGCATCGCCGTGATGTATGCTGGCCGCTTTGTCGAACACGGCGCGGTGCGCGACGTAATGCGCACGGCCCTGCACCCGTACACGCAAGGCCTGCTTGGCGCCACCGTTCACGCCGGCCTGCGCGGAACACGCCTCACCACCATTCGCGGCGCGCCACCCAACCTGGAGACCCTACCCACAGGCTGCGCCTTCGCCGCCCGATGCGACCTAGCAGAGCCAATCTGCACCCAATCCGTGCCCGACTTGCATGGCCAGCCCCACCACACGGCCAGATGCATACGCATTGTGATGGAAGCCCTTCCGTGCTGATCACCCTCATCCGCCGCCTGCTCACCGCAATCCCGATCGCCATCTCGGTCAGCCTCGTCTGTTTCATGCTGGTCCACATCGCCCCCGGCGACCCCATCAACGCCATCCTGCCGCCAGACGCCCCGGCCGATGTCGTGGCCTCGGTCCGCGCCGCCTACGGGCTCGACAAACCGCTGCCCGTCCAGTTCGTCATCTGGCTGGGCCATGTCGCCACCGGCGATCTCGGCAAATCGCTGGCCACCGGCCGCGCCATCTGGCCCGACCTGCGCGCCGCCCTGCAGAACACGCTCATTCTCGCAATGGCGTCGGCCACGATCGGCTTCACCCTCGGCAGCCTGCTCGGCGCCATGGCCGGCGCCAACACCGGCACCTGGATCGACCGCCTCTGCGTCGGCGTGGCCGTGGCGGGCGTATCGGTGCCGCATTACTGGCTGGGCATGGTGCTGGTCGTCATCTTCAGCGTCACGCTCAACATCCTGCCCTCGATGGGCGCCGGGCCGAACGACGCCGGAAACTGGGCGCTGGACTGGGACCACCTCCAGCATCTGGTGCTCCCGGCCGTCACCCTCAGCGTCATCCCGATGGGCATCGTCACGCGCAACGTGCGCGGGATCGTTGCCGAAATCCTCAACCAGGACTTCATCACCACGCTGCGCGGCAAAGGCCTCCGCCGCGGCGGCATCATCGTGCATGTGCTGAAGAACGCCGCCCCCAACACGCTCTCCGTCATGGGTCTGCAACTCGGCTACCTCATGGGTGGCTCGATCCTGGTGGAAACCGTCTTCGCCTGGCCAGGCACCGGCTTTCTGCTCAATACCGCCATCTTCCAGCGCGACATCCCGGTCCTTCAGGGCACAATCCTCGTGCTGGCGATGTTCTTCGTCGCACTGAACCTCGGCGTCGACCTCCTGCAAACCGCGATCGACCCAAGGATGCGCCGCACATGAGCGCTACCACGGCTGCCATCCTGCCGCCGCCGGCACAGCGCATCACCGCCGGCTACTGGTCCGGCGTCCGCCGACGCATCGGTCGGGACAAGGTCACGCTGGTCTGCGCCGGCATCCTGCTGCTGATGCTCCTGGCGATGATCGCCGCCCCCTGGATCTCCCCGCATCCGCCGTTCCAAGGCAGCATGATCCGCCGCCTGAAACCGATCGGCTTTCCCGGCTACCCGCTCGGCACCGACGAGCTGGGCCGCGACATCCTCACCCGCCTCATCTACGGCGGCCGCCTGTCCTGGTTCCTCGGAATCACCCCCGTTGCGATAGCGTTTGCCATCGGCGGCACGCTGGGCGTCATCGCGGGTTTCGCCGGCGGATGGCTGAACACGCTGATCATGCGCGTGACAGACGTGTTCTACGCATTCCCCTCCGTCCTGCTCGCAGTGGCGATCAGCGGTGCCCTTGGCCCGGGCATCTTCAACGCCATCCTGGCGCTCACCCTGGTGTTCATCCCGCCGATCATCCGCGTGGCCGAAACTGTCACCACCAGCGTCCGCAACCTGGACTACGTGGAATCCGCCCGAGCCTCCGGCGCCGGCGCCGCCACCATCGTTCGCGTCCACGTCCTGCCCAACGTGCTCGGCCCCATCTTCGTCTACGCCACCGGCCTCATCAGCGTGGCGATGATCCTCGCCTCCGGCCTGTCTTTCCTCGGCCTTGGCACCCGGCCGCCCGAGCCAGAATGGGGCCTGATGCTCAACACGCTGCGCACGGCCATCTACACCCAGCCGGTGGTGGCGATGCTACCGGGCGCCTGCATCTTCGTGACCTCAATCTGCTTCAACCTCGTCAGCGATGGCCTGCGCGGCGCGATGGATGTGCGCGCTTAAAGCATCATCCGACCAATCGGAATCATCCGATCGGATGAAGTCTCTAGTGGTAGGAATCTGACGGTTCTTTCCGTCGGATTTCTACCACTGGTCCCCACTCAACTTGACCCGACCCCGCATCCAACCCCACCTGGGTGATTTAGAAGCCAAGGCAGGAAACACGCCCAACTTCCCGCAGCGTCCAGGAGCGTCCGATGATCCCGCCTTTGCTCAAAGTCCGACGCTTCCTGCCGCTTTTCCTCACGCAGGCTTTGGGCGCCCTGAACGACAACCTGTTCAAGAACGCCCTGGCCGTGCTGGCGCTGTTCCGCGCCGCCGAGGGCGGGCCCGAGATCGTGGCCATGGCCAGCGGCATCTTCATCGCCCCCTACGTCCTGTTCTCCGCCACCGCCGGCCAACTCGCCGACCGCTATGAGAAGTCCCGCCTGATCCGCATCACCAAGGGCTTCGAGGTGCTGCTGATGCTGATTGCCGCCACCGGCTTCCTCACCGGCAGCCTGCCGTTGTTGCTGGTCGTGCTCTTCGGCCTCGGCTGCCAGGCGACGTTCTTCAGCCCACTGAAATACGCCATCCTGCCCACCCATCTCGCGGACTCCGAACTCGTCGCCGGCAACGGCCTGATCGAGGCCGGCACTTTCCTGGGAATCCTCGCCGGCACTATCCTGGGCGGCGCGCTGATCCTGGGATCGGTCGGCCCAGAAATTATCTCCGCGCTCGGCTTGGTCGTCGCAGCCTTCGGCTTCCTCGCCGCCTGGCTGGTGCCCCCGGCCGTACCGGCCCTGCCTGGCCTTGATATCAACTGGAACATCGCCGCCGAAACCCGCCGCGTCGTGCTGTCGGCCCGCAGCCAGCGCCCGATCTGGCTTTGTATTCTTGCGCTGAGCTGGTTCTGGACGCTGGGCGCCATTCTCATTTCGCAATTCCCAGTTATCAGCAAGGACGTGCTGGGCGGCGGCACCATGCTTGTCACCCTGCTCCTCACCATGTTTGCCCTCGGCATCGGCTTTGGCTCGGTGATCTGCTCTTCCATCTTGAAAGGTGAGGTGACGCAACGCTACGTCCCCTTCGCCGCCCTCGGCATTTCGATCTTCGCCTGGGATTTCGCGGGCATGTGCCCGGTGCTGGCGCAACAATTCGCAGGGGTCGCCACCGGAGACGAGGCCGCCCATCTCTGGGCATTACTGGCCGCCCCGCGCATGTGGCGCATCCTGCTCGACCTGATGCTGCTCGCCGTCTGCGGCGGCCTGTTCAGCGTGCCGCTCTATGCGCTGATCCAGGAACGCTCCCGGCCGGATGAGCGCAGCCGCATGATCGGCGCCAACAACATCGTCAACGCCGGCGGGATCGTGGCCGGCGCCATCATCGTCACGCTACTTGCCACGCGCGGCGTCTCTGCCCCCACTATCATCGCACTCACCGCCTGGGTGAACTTCGCCGTGGTGATCTGGATGGTCGCGGTCTGGCCGCAGGACACCCTGCGCGCCCTCTTCCGACTGTATTTCGAAGTATTCCACGGCGTAAAGATCAGCGGCCTCGAAAACCTCAACGGCCTCGGCGATCGCGTCATCTACGTGGTCAATCACCTGTCCTACGCCGATGGCGTGCTGGTGGCAGCCGTCCTGCCCGACGCCGCCAACATGACCTTCGCCGTCAACAGCTTCATCGCCCAGAAATGGTGGGCAAAACCCGCACTCTCGGCGGTGGACACGCTGGAAGTGGACCCCAGCAGCCCCTATTCCGTACGCGCCATGATCAAGGCGGTCCGCGAAGGCAAGCGGCTTCTTATTTTCCCCGAAGGCCGCATCACCCGCACCGGCGCATTGATGAAGATCTACGCTGGCACCGGCATGGTGGCGGACAAAAGCGGCGCCCAGGTGGTGCCCATCCATATCGATGGCCTGCAATGGACCCCTCTGGGCCGGCTGGGCGGCCTGGTGCGCCTGCGGATGTTCCCCCGCCTCACCGTGGTGGTGCATCCGCCGGTCACGCTGAGCGCTCCTGAAGGGCTGCAAGGCCGCCCCCGGCGCGAGGCACTGGGCCGCGCGCTCCAGGCCGTCATGGAAGACGCAACGTTCAAAAGCCAAGACACCGGCCGCACCCTGTTCCGCGCCTTCCTCGATGCTAAAGCCATCTTCGGCAACAAGCATGTCTGCGCCAACGACATCACCTACAAACCCGCCAGCTACGGCGCTGTCACACTCGGCGCCGCCGTGCTGGGCCGCAGGCTGGCGGCACTCACGGCCCAAACCCAGGCAGCCCCGTTCGCCCCACCGCCGGCGGCGATGGACCCGGCCCTTTACGCCGACATCAACAACACCGTGCGCGTTGGCGTCATGCTGCCCAACGCCACCGCTGCCTTGGTCACGTTCATGGGCCTGCAGGCGTTCGGCCGCGTTCCGGCCCTGCTCAACTTCTCCGCCGGCCCCGAAGCCATGCTGGACGCCTGCCGCGCCGCGCGGGCAAATTCGGTCATTTCGTCACGCGCCTTCATCACCAAAGGCAAGCTCGAAAAAACCGTGGAACGCATGCAGGGCCACGTGAAATTCATCTGGCTGGAAGATGTCCGCGCAAGCCTCGGCCACGGCGACAAGCTGCGCGGCCTGCTCGACCGCAGCTTCGCAACACGCCTTCCAGGCGCCCACGGCAACCCGGATGCGGCCTGCTGCGTGCTGTTCACCAGCGGTACAACCGGCTCACCCAAGGCCGTGCTGCTCAGCCACCGCAACATCCTCACCAACTGGGCGCAGATCACGTCGGTGGTGGACTTCAAACCCAGCGACCGGGTGCTGAGCGCCATGCCGATGTTTCACAGCTTCGGCCTCACCGGTGGCACCTTGCTGCCGTTGCTGATTGGCGCAAGCATCTTCTTCTACCCCACGCCGCTGCATTACCGCATCGTGCCGGAAGCGATCTACGACAACGATTCCACCATCGTATTCGGCACCGATACGTTTCTCGCCGGCTGGGCGCGCTACGCACATCCGTACGACTTCCACACCGTCCGCCTCGCCTTCGCAGGCGCGGAGAAATTGCGTGACAGCACAAGGACACTTTTCTCCGAGCGCTTCGGCGTGCGCGTGCTGGAAGCCTATGGCGCCACCGAGACGTCGCCGGCTTTGTCGATCAACACCGCCATGAGCAACCGCACCGGCACGGTCGGCCGCGTGCTGCCCGGCATCGAGACACGGCTGGTGCCGCTGGCAGGAGCCGAAGGCGCCACGCTGCATGTCCGCGGTGGCAACGTGATGATCGGCACCGTCTCCGCCACCCATCCCGACGTGATCGAGGCGCCGGAAGGCGGCTGGTACGACACCGGCGACGTGGTGACGATGGACGACGAGCGCTTCCTCAAGATCGTCGGCCGCGTCAAACGCTTTGCCAAACCAGGCGGCGAGCGCATCTCGATGGACGGCTGCGAGGCCCTGGCCGCCGCCTGCTGGCCCAAGGCAGCCCACGCGGTGATTGCCATCCCGGACGCCCGCAAAGGCGAGGCGCTGGTGCTGGTCACCACCCAGGAGGACGCCACGTCCCGCACCCTGCTCGCCTTCGCCCGGGAACGCGGCCTGAGCGAGATCATGGTGCCCCGGATCATTATCCCCGCGGCGAAACTGCCTTTGCTAGGCAGCGGAAAAATCAACTACCCGGCCGTCTCCACGCTGGTGGCCGAGCAGCGCAAGGCCGTTCCCGCGCCAGTAAATTAAAGCATCTTTACCCGACCGGCTGATTCCGATTGGTCGGATGATGCTCTACACCGCCTACGAAACCTCCGCAGCCTTGCCACCTTCGACCAGCAGAAACCGCGTTCCCACATTCGCCACGAAACTGCGGTCATGCGAGACCAGCACGCAGGTGGCGTCATGCGCCAGCAGCTCGCCCTCCAACTGCTCCTGGCCGGGAATGTCCAGATGGTTGGTCGGCTCGTCCAACAGGTAAAAATTCGGCTCCGCCAAACGCAACGCCAGCAGGCCCAACCGCGCCTTCTGCCCCGGCGACATCCGGGCGATCAGCCGCCCCTGCGTATCGGTGCTGAACCCCGCACCGGCCAAAAGCCGCGTGGCCTGCGCATCCCCAATCTCCGGCCGTCCCGACACAAATCGATGCGGCGTCTGGTCGTCCGGCAGATGCGCCATGCCCTGGTCGGCATAACCCAGCACCACGCTTGGGCTCACTGAAACACCCGGCACACCTTCTCCCACCGCTCGGCGTAACAGCGTCACAAGCTGCGTCTTGCCCACGCCGTTGCGCCCGAGCAGCACCAACCGATCCCCCTGCCGAAGATCGAATTTTTCAACGCTGAACAGCACACGCCCATCCGGCGCCCGCACCACCAGCCCCCGCAAGGACACCAGCACCTTTGCATGCGTCCCGCGATTGCCCAGCCGAATATCCCCGGAGCGTTCGCTGTGCACCGGCCGCAAACTCTGCTCCAACCGCTCCGCCCGGTCCCGCAACTGCATCGATTTCTTCTGCAACAGATCGCTACCGCTGTTCACACCGATATTCTTCAACTCGCCGGCATTTCGCCGCAGCCGGTCAACCTCCTTCGCGTCCTTCACATTCTTCCGCTCCAGCATCGCGTCGTCATCCGCTAGCAGCAGCTTCGCCCGCGAATAGGGATGTGCGTAAATACGGCTGGTGGCCGGCCGCAAAAACGGCGTGCGCGTGGTGGTGGTGTCGAGAAAGCTGCGGTCATGGCTGGCGATCAGCATCGGCGTGCGCTGGGCAACCCCATTGATCCAGCCTTCCAGCAACGCGATCTTTTCGCCATCCAGATGGTTGGTCGGCTCGTCCAGCAACAGCGCGTCCGGCTCGCGGATCCACACCCGCGCCAGCAACGCCAGCCGCTGCCATCCCCCGCTCAGCTGCCCCACCTCGCGCTCGCGCAGATCGTCGGGGGTCTCGAACGCATCGAGCACCACGCCCACCCGCCATTCTTCCTGTTCGCGTTGCAGCACCGGCAGCGCGCGGCGCACCGCCTCGTGCAAGGTCAGTCCCATCAGACTGTCCGGCATGTCCTGCTCGACATATCCCACGCGCAAGCCGCGTGAGAGTACCACGTTGCCCGAATCTGGGTCAGCGAGGCCTGCGATGCACCGCAACAACGTCGACTTCCCACCGCCATTGGCGGCAATCAATCCGATCCGGTCGCCCGGCCCAAAGGTGAACCCGATATTTTGAAATAAAGGCCGCGGCGTCACCACGCCGAGGTCGCGCAAACAGATCAGTGCCATGAGAGAAATCCAATCCGGCGCCCGCCCACGTGAAACGGGCAGGCGGATGCGACTGGGGCAGTCCGGACGGAAGCGGAAACTTCAGGCGGCGCTGCCCTGCGAAATCCTATCGCAGGGCGAAATTGGGGCCAGGGTGGCGATGTTGGTCAGATCTACGCAAACGCCCCTCCTATCGGCCTCGTGGACTGGACGCAGCGTAACGAGAGGACGCTCCTGTCTGCAAGGCTGCTAATATTGATACTCATAGGTAATGCCAACCTGGTTCCCCCTCGGCGGCGCCCCCGGGGTCGCGTTCGCGGCAGGGGAGGGCGCCACACCGATATCGCCCTCCAGCCGCAACCCGGTGGCAAGATCGATCCGCACCGTGGCCTGGCTGCCCGTGCCCGTGACCGATTGCTTCGCCCCCAGATAAACGCCCCTGGCAATGCTGCGTCCGGCCTCCACCGACGTGGCCCCCGGCGCGCCGCCCACCGACAGCACGTCCAGCCCCAGCCGCTCGCGCACCGAGCCCAACGGATCGAACCCGTTGCTTCCGCCGATATCGGCGATCTGCGCCAAAGCGATGGCGATCTGTCCTAGTTGCAGCGGCGTCAGCTGCGCGGCGCTGCGGCGGAACAGCAGATGCGCCAGAATCTCGTCCTGCGGCAGATCGGGTACCGAGGTAAGCTTTATCTTCGGCGCACTGGCATTGCCGGAAATGGCCAGCGTGGCGGCGACGCTCGAAGAAAACGAGGTCGCCGCGAAATCCAGGCTTGGATCGATCGGCAGATTGCCGTCGAAATACACCTTGCCGGTGGTGAAGGTCAGGCTCTGCCCAACCAGGCTGAACTGGCCGCGCCGCAGGTCGAAACCGCCTTCCGGCTTCGGCGCCGCGGCGGTGCCGCCGATATGCAGCTTTCCGCCCAGTTCCGCATCCAGGCCGCGCCCACGCAGGAAGATCTGGCCCGGCGCGGTCAGGTCGATATCAAGCGAGATCGGCACCGCCGGCGGGGCAGGGGGCGGCGGCGGCCCGGGCTGACGCACATTCAGCACCGGCAGGCTGGAAGGCAGGCGCTGCGGAATGTTGATCTCGGCCCGGATGATGCGGACCGAGCCACGCGCCGCCATTGCCGTCTGCACCTCTCCCGTCAGCGCGAAGTCGGCATCGAGCCGCGCGGTCAGCAGATCGCTCGAAATCGGAATTGCGTTGCGGGCGGACAGCTTGATGTCGATCGGCATCGGCGCCGCCAGCCCCAAGCTTCCGCTGGCGACCACCGTGCCGGGCCCCGCCTTGGCCGTCAGGCTTTCAATCACCACGCGGTCCGGACGGGCCTGCACCCGCGCCTCGATATCGCTCAGCCGCACACCCTGCGCAGGCACGCTGATGGAGCCGTTATGCAGCGCCAGCGTTCCCTCCGGCTTTGGCTCGCGACCCGTGATGGTGGCGTTCAAATCCAGCCTGCCACGCGCTTGCGCGCCGGCGCTGGCCAGGAACGGATCGAGCAACGTGAGATCGGCGCGTCCCTGTGCCCGAAGATCGTAGGTCCCGCCGGGCGTAATCGGCACCACGCCCACCACTGTCAACGCGGTGGTAACCGTCGAAATCCGTGCGTCGATGCGCGCCGAAGGACCCCGCAGATCGGCCGTCGCTTCAAGCTGCAAGGCCGGTACGCCGCGCGGCTGCCGCACCCTCAGATTGCTCCCCGACACGCGCAAGGTCCCGGTCGGCGCGGCCGTCGTGCCCTGGATGTGGGCCTGCGCCGTCAGCGTGCCCTCCGCCTGGATCTGGGGATCGACAATCCGCGCGAGCTCCGCCGGAACGGCCCGCAACGACGCGGTGACATCCAGGGTCGGGGCAAGCCTGCCGGAAATATCCAGCGAAGACCCGCCCAAGGTCAGCCGCGTGGCGCCAAGGGTGATCTGCGGCGCATAGGTGATCGTGGTTGGCGCGGCCAGTCGCAATTCCTGGCCCTGCATGCGCCCTTGCAGGCTGTTGATGCTCACCCGGTTGCCCGGCGCGTCCACGGTCGCGGCGGCGGTCAGCGACGCGGTGCCGGTCACACCCAGCCGGATCGCCAGCGCATTGGCCGGTCCCGCCACATCCAGCCGCACCGCCTGCCGATAGGCGCCGGACGCCAGCCCATCCACCGCCAGATTGGCCTTCAACACCGGCGTGGTGCCGATCGGATCGTCTACCGTGCCCGACAGCACCACCTTCGCCAGGCTGATGCCCTCCATCGCGGCGCTGGTCACAATGGCCAATACCTTCAGCACCGGCGTCGCACCCTCCCGCAGCAACTCGATATCGACGGACGCCGCGCCATTGCGGGCCGGCGGCGGCAGACGCTTCGCCGAAATGTTCAGCTTGCCGGTCGGCAGACCGCCATCCGCCTCGGTGGTGAAGCTGCCTTTGGCCACCAATCCCTGCCAGCTCGCCTCGGCCATCTCGATATGCGCGATTTTATCCGTGCCGGCGCTGGCTTTGATATCGAGCAGCACAGGCTGCCCGGCATAGGCGCCCTTCACGATCGCCTGGCCCTGCGGTGCCGAGGGGAGGCCGGTCGCATTGATATCGCCGGTGATCGGGCTCGACACCCCCTGCGCCGTCACCATGGCGTCGGCATGCGTGCGCAGCGTGAAATTGTCGGTGGCGCCCACGATCCGGCCGGTGAGATCGGCTTTTCCAGCAACGGCGGGAGAGAACGCCTGCAAATTCGGCAGCACCAGATGATAGTCGAGCGCCAGCTTCTCCGTGGGCAGCGCACCAGCGGCGGTCAGCGCCAGCGTGTCGCCGGTGAGCGACACCGAGATCGCCTGCGCCTCGCCCCGTCGCAGTTTCGCGTCCAGCTTCAGCGGCGAAGCACCCAGCATTTCAGGCGTGACCCCATTCGCCACCAGGCCCGCGATCTCGGCATGCGCATCCACTTTGTCGGCGGTGCCCTCCGCCGCAAGCGTCAGATGCCCGACCGAGGCGGCTGGATTGCTGAACCGATCGACCACCAAATTCAGCTTCACCGCCTTGGTCGCCAACGTCACCAGCGCATCCGCCGCGATCTTCAACCCGTCCGCGGCCCGTGCTCCTGCGGACAGCTTTGCGGTCACTTCCGGCGCCGTGGCCTTCCGGTAATTCACATCAAGCGTCAGCGGACCATCCCCCAACAGGTCCGGCTGCCCGCCCGGCAACCTCACCTCCTCCACCACCGCATGCATCGTGGCCGCCTCGGCATTGCCCTTCACAGCCGCAGAAAACCGGGCGGCCGACACCCCAAAGATATCCGGATGGTCGATGCCCAGCCGCAGATCGCCGGACACCGCCAGCAGATCCACCGTGCCATCGGCCCGCGTCGTCAGTCCCTTCATGTCCAACGTCAGCCCCGCCACAACCTTGTCCAGCGGGCCCGTCAGATGCGCTTCCAGCTTTGCCGGCCCCTGGCCCGCCGCATCAGGCGTGCTCGCGACCAGCGTGATATCCATGCCGTCGTCCTGGTAATGCGCCCGCCCCGAAGCGGTCAGCGTCGCTTCCGGCAACTCGATCCGGTCGAACTGCAATCGGTTCACGTCCAGCCGATAGCCGAATTTCCAAGTGGTGCCAGACGCGGTCGCGGGCTTGGTGTGACCACCGGAGGACGCCGGATACCGGATCACATGGACGAGGCCGGCGGACAGCGTCTTTACCTTCACATCCTTGTGCAGCAGGGCGGTGGGCGACCAATCCAGCACCGCGTTCTCGATCTCCAGCCAGGTGCCGCCGGCATCCGCCACGGCAATGCGGCCGATTTGCAGGTTGTCGGGAAACCGCCCCTCCAGCCCAGTGATATCGACCCCACCCAGTTTTGCCACCTTCTCCAGGCTGCGATGGCCGAATTCGGTGTTCACCCCCACTGCCAGCACCGCCACCACCACCAGCACGGCCACGAACACGAACGCCAGGATGGCGCCCAGCACGCGCAACAAACGCAGAAACGCCCGCATCAGAACGCCTGCCCAAGGCCGAGATAGAAGTCCACCGCGTCATTGCCCCGCTGGCGTTGCAGGGGAATTGCCACATCGGCGCGGATCGGTCCGATGCCGGTGTAATACCGCGCGCCAATACCCGCGCCGGTGCGGAACTTGCCGGTGAACGGGGTCGCCTTGTTGCTCACTTGGCCGCCATCCACGAACACCACCGCGCCGTAGCTTTCCCCAAAACGCTGGCGCAGCTCGATGGTCCCCGCGGCGATGGACGTGCCACCGGCCGGCTTGTTGTTGCCCAGCCGCGGCCCGACCGACTGGAAGCGATAGCCGCGAATGGTCGCACTTCCGCCGCCGTAGAAACGCTGGTCGGGCGGAATGTCGAAGGTGGTCGCCCCCTGCACGCTGCCCACCAGCCCGCGCACCGCCAGTACGGTGCGGCCCGAAGCCGCCAGATCGAAGAATTTCGCGGCGCTGGCCTGGGCGATCACGAAGGTCGCGTTTCCTTGGCCCACGCTGAATGTGGGCGTCAGGGTCGCATCGCCCCGCGTGCCGGTGGTGGCATCCGTCGGGTTGTTGGTGGTGTCGTAATGCAGCCCGATCGGC
>JAYTHH010000012.1:0-2155 GCA_043732745.1 Rhodospirillales bacterium | reverse complement strand
CGCAGCCCACGCAATCGTTGACATCGAACCTGCCTGCAGCCACCTTTGCCCAATCCGAGGGGTGTCCCGCAAGGGGCTGAGAGTTCGTTATCCAGGTCTGCCTGGGCGCGATGACCCTGATAACCTGATCCGGTTCAGACCGGCGTAGGGACGAGAAACGCTGGACGCCATTCGTCCCCCCGCCCTCGCCCTGTGATCCCGAGCGAGAGGACGCGTCAAAATGAACGAGATTGCCAAAACCAATCCGGCTTCCGTCACCACCGGCCCCATCATCGGCTCCCGCAAGATCTACACGTCGCCCGAGGGCCGGCCGGATATCCGTGTGCCGTTTCGTGAGATCCCGCTGGAGCCGACGGCGAAGGAAGCAGCCTTCCGTACCTATGATACATCAGGCCCCTATACCGATCTTGCCGCCAGCATCGATTTGGAGGCAGGCTTGCCCCCGATCCGTGAGCCATGGATCGCCGCGCGCAAATTCGCGCGCGTGCAGCCGCGTGCGGTGAAGCCGGAAGACAACGGGTTCGTCGAAGGCGACAAGCTCGTGGCGCCGTGCCCCGCCAGCCAGATCATCCAGGCCGCCAATCCCGGCCAGATGATAACGCAGTACGAGTTCGCCCGCGCCGGCATCATCACGGAGGAGATGATCTACGTCGCCCACCGCGAGAACCTTGGACGCAGCCAGGCGCTCGATTGGGCGGCCGAGCGCATCGCAGATGGCGAGAGCTTCGGCGCCGAACTGCCCGAGCACGTGACGCCCGAATTCGTCCGCTCCGAAATCGCCCGCGGCCGCGCCATCATTCCGGCCAACATCAACCATCCCGAGTTGGAGCCGGTGATCATCGGCCGCAACTTCCTCGTGAAGATCAACGCCAACATCGGCAACTCGGCCGTGACGTCTTCTGCGGCGGAAGAAGTTGAAAAACTGGTCTGGGCGATCCGCTGGGGCGGCGACACCGTGATGGACCTGTCCACCGGCCGCAACATCCACAACATTCGCTCGTGGATCATGCGCAACTCGCCCGTCCCGATCGGCACCGTCCCGCTCTACCAGGCGCTCGAAAAAGTCGGCGGCGACCCGGACAAGCTAGATTGGGAAGTCTTCAAGGACACCCTGATCGAGCAGGCTGAACAGGGCGTGGACTACTTCACCATCCACGCCGGCGTCCGGCTCGCCTACGTGCCGCTGACCGCGCGCCGCACCACCGGCATCGTCTCGCGTGGCGGCTCCATCATGGCGCGCTGGTGCCTGTCGCATCACAAGGAGAGCTTCCTCTACGAGCGCTTCGACGAGATCTGCGACATCATGCGCAAGCACGACGTGTCGTTCTCACTGGGCGACGGCCTGCGCCCCGGCTCGAACGACGATGCCAACGACCGCGCCCAGTTCGCCGAACTCGAAACCCTCGGCGAACTCACGCAGGTCGCCTGGAAAAAGGGCTGCCAAGTGATGATCGAAGGCCCCGGCCATGTGCCGATGCACAAGATCAAGATCAATATGGACAAGCAGCTCCGCGAATGCGGCGAGGCGCCGTTCTACACGCTCGGGCCGTTGACCACCGATATCGCGCCTGGCTACGACCACATCACCTCGGCCATCGGCGCCGCCATGATCGGCTGGTTTGGCACCTCCATGCTCTGCTACGTGACCCCCAAGGAGCATCTGGGGCTGCCGAACCGCGACGACGTCAAGACCGGCGTGATCACCTATAAAATCGCAGCCCACGCCGCCGATCTCGCCAAAGGCCACCCCAGCGCCAAGCTGCGCGACGACGCCATCAGCCGGGCCCGGTTCGAATTCCGCTGGGAGGACCAGTTCAACCTTGGCCTCGACCCCGACACCGCGCGAAAATTCCATGACGAGACGCTGCCGAAGGAAGCCCACAAGGTCGCCCATTTCTGCTCGATGTGCGGCCCGAAATTCTGCTCCATGAAGATCAGCCACGACATCCGCGAGGACAGTCTGCGGCAGAACGGCCTCGCGGAAATGAGCGAAACCTTCAAGGAACACGGCAGCGCGCTCTACGTGCCAGCCGAAGCAACGCCGAAGGAAAACCAAGACTGAGCGACTCCCGCATCATCCTCGATGCCATCGGCCAGTTGCAGGACAGCGAGATCGACCTCGCCGACGCCGCCCTGCTACTCGCCCGCATCGCCG
>JAYTHH010000011.1:0-7410 GCA_043732745.1 Rhodospirillales bacterium | reverse complement strand
ATACGCTCGGCATCGTTGGACGTCTGCTGGTCGCCCTCGATCACCGCGATTGGCCAGCATCCCTTCAGATCGGTGATCGTTCGCACCAGCAATGAGGTCTTGCCGGCACCTGGGCTGGACAGAAGGTTCAGCGCCAGGGTCGAGGATGCGCGGAAGCTCTCCCGGTTCACGTTTGCGAAGGTGGCGTTCTTCGACAGGATGTCGCGCTCGATCGTGATGATGCGCTCCTGACTCAGGCCCGGAACGCTCAGGCCGGCCGGGCCAGCGCCCATGTCGATGGCATGGTGCGAGGCGTCGTGATGGTGGTGACCGTGATCGTGGGCGTTCGTTCCGTTGTAGTCGGGTGTATGCTTGTCCGCTCGGGCGTGCTCATGATCGTGCCCATTATTGTGACCATGATCGTGACTGGGGGCGAGGCTTGCTGTTCCGCAGCCGCAGACCGTACACATCACTCGACCTCCATTTCGGACAGGAGCAGCGCGTGGCCGCCGGTCATTCTGACGCGATGGCTGTTACATACCGGGCAGGCGCCGAACCGTTCTTCCAGCGTCACGGTGTCCTGGCAATCTGCGCACCAGCCCTGGCCTGGCGTGGTGACGATCTCAAGCTGGGCCCCCTCGGCGACGGTGCCGCGCGTGACCGCATCGAAGCAGAACAGGAGGGCGTCGGGTTGGGCGCATCCAAGCGCGCCAAGCGTGAGGCGGATCCTGGTAACGCGCATGAACGGCTGCTTCTGCCGTTCATGCTCGACGAGGGCCAAGACGTTCTCGATCAAAGAAACCTCATGCATTGGGAACGGTCGGAGGGCGCACCCCAAGCCGGGTTTGCAGGGTCTGGATGACCAGTGCAGCATCGACAGGCTTCAGGAACACGCCGCCAATGCCAAGTTCGTGCAGCCCGACCGAACCGGTCAGGGCCTCGGCAGCGGTACTGACGATATAGCAGGGGGTGGGGTCGCCACGGGCCCGAAGCCACTCCGACACGGTCACGCCCGTGCCCGAGGCATCGGCCAGCAGATCAGCGAGTACGGCATCGGGCTTGATCCGTTCGATGGTCCGCTCGCCCTCGTGATTGTTGGCCGCTTCGCCGACGGAGAAGCTGGCCGCCTCCAGCGCGGTGCGCAAGATCGCCCGGGCATGAGGATCAGAGTCGATCAGCAGGATGGTCTTCCGCTCGCAGCCCAGGCCGATATTCATACCGACACCGGCGCAAGCAGGGCTGCGATCCGATCGGCGAGCATGGTCGCTGCCAACCGGAGATTATCGTCCGCTTCTGGCGTCATCGCCTCGACGAACTCGAACGCGTAGCCGCGGATCGCAAGCAGGTAGGCTTCCGGTGTCTTGCCGAAGTAGTGATCGGCCATTGCCAGAACGGTTTCGGGCCGAACCAGGTGGCTGGTGAAGTCGAAGATCGGCGACGGGGCGAGACGATGGAGGGTATAGGGAGCGACCCCGGTCTTGGCCGCATCGACGAACCAGACGACATCGTGCTCGGCGACATCGAGCGCGTTCTCGATATTGAGTTGATAATTGTCGAATGCGGTCACGCCAGGCCATTGCATCGCGTCGATCAGCGTCGCCGCTGCCGGGCCCAGACCGTCATCCTGGCGTCCGGGGTTGCCGTATCCCAAGACCAGGACACGGCCTTTCCGCTGGCTTGGCATCGGGCCGATGTCTGAGGCGGTCATTCCTTCACCCGTGTCGTGATGATCGAGCCGTCCGCGTCTTCCAACGTGACGACCAACGGCATATCGCCCAAGGCATGGGTCGCGCAGGACAGGCAGGGATCGTAAGCGCGGATCGCGACCTCGATGTGGTTCAACAAGCCTTCGGTGATCTCGTGCCCGGTCAGGTCGTCGATCGCGACCTTGGTGACCGAGCGGTTCATTGCCTCGTTGTTGTTGGTGGTCGAGACGATCAGGTTGGCCATCGTGACCTGGTCGTTGTGATCGACCCGATAGTGATGCAGCAACGTGCCGCGTGGCGCCTCGATGATCGCCACGCCTTCCGGCCGGCGATCACCGGTCAATACCAGATCCGTGCCTTGCAGATCGTCGTCGAACAGCAGGTCTTTGATGATCTCGGCGCAGTGAATCATCGTGATGATCCGGGCCCAGTGATACGACAGCGTCGCATGCACCGGCCCACCGTCTCCGGCGGCCATGAATTCCTTCCGTGCCGCCTCGGCCAGGGGGGTGCCGATGTAGCTGCAACAATTCAGCTGTGCGAGCGGCCCCACCCGATACCAGCCGTTATCCCGGCCGAGCGACCGGATATGCGGAAATTTCATGTAGCTCCAGGAACGAACCTCCTCGACCAGGTGATCGCGGTACTCCGCCGGCTTGACGCCTTCCATGATGGGCCTGCCGTTTACATCGATCACACGCAGGGCGCCGTCGTAGAGATCCATGCCCCCATCAGGTGCCACGATGCTCATGTAGTTCGATGGAAAGGTGGCGAAGGTGTCGTGCAGCGCCTGATGGGTGTGGACGAACTCCTTGTGCAGTTCGAGTGCATCGCAGCACCACTGGATGATCTGATCGACTTCGTCGCGCAGGGCATCGCGATGCTCGATCGACAGGTTCTGGTTGACGCCGCCGGGGATGCACAGCCGGGGATGAATACGCCGTCCGCCGGTCGCAGCGATCACCTGCTGGCCGAATTTGCGGATGAAGATTGCCCATTTGCCGACCTCCGGGAATGCTTCGATCACGCCGATGATATTGCGCTGTGTGACCGGCGCCTCGAAGCCGAGCAGAAGATCCGGCGAGGCGAGATGGAAGAAGTTGACCGCGTTGGACTGCAACACCTGGCCGTAATGCATAAGCCGCCGCATCTTGTCGGCCGTTGGCGTCACCTGGTCCACACCAGCGACGATATCCATCGCCTTGGCCGCGCACAGGTGATGGCTGACCGGGCAGATTCCGCACAGGCGTTGGACGATAACCGGCACTTCCCAATACATCCGTCCCTGGATGAAGCGCTCGAAGCCCCGGAACTCGACAATATGGAAGCGCGCCTGTTCGACCTCGCCGGCCTCGTTCAGGCGGATGGTCACCTTGCCGTGCCCCTCCACGCGAGTTACGGGGTCGATGACGATCTTGCGGGCGCCCTGGCTCGGCTGCCCCTGCTTGGCATAGACGTCGCTCATTGCCTGTTTCCGATCGGGAGGGGAATCATTCGTATTTGCAAAGAAGATAGGGGAGCGCGGGAACTTTGCCGGTCAGAAGGTCCCTGAGGCCCTCCCAGATCGTGTCGCCGGAGGGCGGGCAGCCGGGCAGGAAGTAGTCTATCTTCACCACCTCGTGCGACGGATAGACGCGATCCAGCAACAGTGGCAGGTCCTCGTCGTTGGGGATTGTGCCGCCGCCTTCGAGTGATGCGCCGTGCAGGTAGACGGCCTCAAGGCACTCACGCAGGCTGACGGTGTTGCGCATGGCCGGCACTCCGCCGTTGATGGCGCATGCGCCGACCGAGACCAGAATGCGGCAGTTCTTGCGGAATTCACGCAGCTCCCGGACGTTGTATTCGTTCGAGCAGCCTCCCTCGATCAGGCCGACATCCACTTGCCGGTCAAACGCCTTCTTATCGTCGAACGGTGAGACATCCAGGTCGACCAGATCGATCAGCTCCAGAAGCCGCTCGTCGATATCGAGCAGCGACATGTGGCAGCCGAAACATCCGGTCAGGGAGCAGGTTGCCAGGGTTGGCTTGGGTGGGATGGGTGTCATGGCTTTGGCCGCCTGGCTTCAATCTCGCTGCCGATGGGCGTCTTGTCGAAGCGGCGTTCGCCGTTGGGGACCCTGTAGCTGTCGCGCTTGATGACGATGCAGGCGACCGGGCAGACATGCGCTGCCTTGTCCACCGCTGCCATCTGGGTGTCGCCGAGGCCGCCCTGTGCATCGACGTTGAGCTGCATTGCGATCCCGCGCCCTTGAAAGCCGAACACGGTCTTGCCGTCCGCCATCCGTGACGCCTCGATGCAGCGGGCGCAGAGGATGCAGCGTGAATGGTCGAGGTAGATGTCCGGATGGGTCGCGTCGATCGGCCGGTCGGGCCACTGATAGGGCTGGGTCGGCGCGACCATACCCAGGCGATAGCCGAGTGCTTGCAACTCGCAGTCCCCGCTGGCCACGCAGTAAGGGCAGGGATGATCGCCTTCCACGAAGAGCATTTCGATGATCGCGCGGCGGTCGTCAGTGATCTCGGCGGTGTCGTTCTGGATCGCCATGCCGTCAGTGGCCGGGGTGACGCAGGCG
The DNA here is from genome assembly GCA_043732745.1 of Rhodospirillales bacterium. GTDB lineage: Bacteria > Pseudomonadota > Alphaproteobacteria > Acetobacterales > Acetobacteraceae > CAIQQQ01. The sequence goes on along the minus strand of JAYTHH010000011.1, from coordinate 3,152 downwards.
GCACTGTGCTTGCCATTGATCACGCAGGTGCATACGCGGCAGGTGCCGGTTGTCTTCAGGTCGGGGTGGTAGCAGAGCCGGGGAATGTAGATGCCGGCGACATCGCAGGCCTCCAGAACCGACTGGCCGTGCGATGCTTCGACCGTGACGCCGTCGATGATGAAGCTTAAGGTCTTCGCGTCCATCAGGCCTGCACTCCCAAGGGTTCGCGGCCTTGGACGATCACCGCCTCCTGCAAAGCATCGTGCAAGGTGACACGCGGCTCGAACGCAGCATCTGCGAGTTTGGCCTCGTAGAGTTCTGGAAAACTTCGCATCGTGGTCAGGATGGGGAGCGGCGCGGTCTGCCCAAGGCCACAGCGGCTCGTTCGTATCACGGTGTTGGCAAGGCTTTCGGTCGCCGCCAGGTCCGCCAAGGTTGCCCGGCCGGCAACGATCTTTTCCATGCCCTGTTTCAGCAGCACGGTCCCGACCCGGCATGGCGCGCACCAGCCACAGGATTCTTCGGCGAAGAAGTCGGCGAACTGACGGGCGATGTCGAGCACGTCGCGCTGCGGCCCGAAGACCATCATCGATCCGCCTGTCGAAAGATCCTCATAGGCGAGCCGCCGGCCAAAATCCTTCGGTGCCACAGCCTGACCGGAAGGACCGCTGACCTGAACATAGGCTGCATCCATCGCGCCCACGAGGTCGAGAAATGCATTCAGCGTGATGCCGAATGGGACTTCGTAGACGCCGGGCCGGGTGCAGTCGCCTGAGACGCTCATCAGCTTGGTCCCGGTCGAATCCTTCGTCCCGAGCCCGGCGAACCACGCAGCACCGTTCTCCATGATCCGCGCGGCGCAGGCGAGGGTTTCAACGTTGTCGATGGCGCTGGGTTGTTGCAGATACCCGCGCTCGGTCGGGAACGGTGGGCGGTCGCGCGGTGAGCCGCGCTTGCCTTCCAGCGATTCGATCAACGACGATTCTTCGCCGCAGATATAGGCTCCTGCGCCGAGCTGGATGCGGATGTCGAAGTCGAAGCCGGCCTTGCCGAGGATGTTCGCCCCCAGCAGGCCGTCGCTGCGGCGCTGCTTCAGGTTTTCGTGGAGAGCATCCCAGAGATAGGCGTATTCGCCGCGGAGATAGAGGATGCCCTGTCGCGAACCCAGCGCGTAGCCGGCGATGCTCATGCCGTCGAACACGAGGTCTGGATATTCGGCGAGCAGCACACGATCCTTGAAGGTACCTGGCTCGCCCTCGTCGGCATTGCACAGGATGTAGTGCTCGAATCCCTCGGACTTTCGCGTCAGGCGCCACTTCATGCCGGTGAGAAATCCGGCGCCGCCCCGCCCGCGAAGTTTCGACCCGGTGATTTCTGCGATGACCGCATCCGGTGTAAGTACGAGGGCGGCTTTGATCCCGGCAGCGCGAACCAGCGGGCCGGTCAGCAATGGGCCGGGCTTGACCAGGCTTGGCCGAACGGTCGACTTCGGGAGCTTGCCGACGTCGCCGGCATGGGGCGGGTATTGCGGCAGGTTTCCCGTTGCGCCCGCCTCTCTAAGGGCCCTCAGGATCCCGGGCACGTCGGTCGGCACCAATTCTGTCAGGATGATTCCGTTGATCAGGGCGGCTGGCTCCTGGTCGGCCATGCCGATATCGCTGGTCCATTCGAGCGTGAACAGGCCGTCAGCCGAGGTGCCGCCCATGGGCACCTCCAGTGCCTGCGCAAAAGCATGCGCCACGGCCTCGGCGCCCTTGATCATGGAGACCGGGGTCTTGGACAGGCGGATTCGATTGCGGCCGCGCGGTTCCCGGTTGAAGAACGCATAGAACGAAGCGGTTTCCTCGACTTCGACTGGATGCAGGCCAAGGGCTGCTGCTATGGCACTGATCGCTTCGCTGGAGACATGGCCAAAACGGTGCTGGACCGCCAGGACAACGTCCAACAGGCGGGTCGGGTCAGAGCCGACCGTCTTGACGATCTCGTTCACGATCGGCGCGCAGCTCATTGTTACTATGACACCCTCGCCTATTGCCGACCTGGGTCAGCCTGGCCGCCACGAAGTCGCCGTCTCTCCAGCTTTGACCGTAGGCGACAGAAGCTGCGACGGAGCAGGATCGGAAACTACTCATGGTCAGTTGGCGGCCTGACAGAACGCAGCGAGGTCTGCGCTAGCGCATGGCGCGAAGCGCTGAAGACTAAAGATCGAAGCCGGGTCTGGGTAATTTCCGACGCTCGCTGGCATGGGCGTCAGCGCTCAGTATGGGTAGTCAATCGGTGGCCGGTTCGCGGTGGGCCTCAGAACCCCGTATGCGCTGGGTTGCCACAACGCAGAATGTCAGGTGTTCAATGATCGGTTCGCATGTCACTGGCTATCTCTGGATGGGGTTCGGTAGGCCCTTACATTCGCTGCCTCGGCGATGAAATCGCGAGATCGATCGAGGAGCGGTGACAGCGCTCTATTAACCTCCCCGCAGATGGATGAGGCGGACCAGGCCGCGATCGCCAGCGGTGCCAATGGTTTTGCGCTCATGCAAGCGGCCGGCGCCGCGGTTGCCGTGGCCATCGGCGTGCGCTGGACGATGCGGCCTGTCACGGTTCTGTGCGGTCCCGGGAAAAATGGCGGCGACGGTTTTGTCGCGGCCAGCCATCTGCAGTCGGCGGGATGGCCGGTAAAACTGGCGTTGCTGGGGTCGCGCAAGAAGCTCTCGGGCGAAGCCGCCAGCGCTGCGGACCTATGGCAAGGGTCCATCGAGCCATTCCTGCCAGGCTGTCTCGACGGAGCCGGCATCGTGGTGGACGCGATGTTTGGGGCAGGGCTCTCACGGCCTCTCGCCGGGGCTGCGCTCGATCTGGTCGAGGCGCTGAAACGCCGCCACATTCCGGTCTGCGCGATCGACGTTCCGAGCGGCGTTGATGGGTCCACGGGCGAGGTGCTGGGGGCGGCCGCGCCGGCAGAGCTCACGGTTACGTTCTTTCGCAAGAAGCCAGGCCATCTGCTCTATCCCGGCCGCGGGCTGTGCGGCGACGTGGTTCTGGCCGATATCGGGATACACGCCTCCGTCCTGAAGGCGACGACCCTCAGCACATGGGAAAACGGCCCCGATCTATGGCTGGAAAGCTATCCGTGGCCTGAACCCGAAAGCTATAAATACAAGCGGGGCGAAGTG
>JAYTHH010000010.1:0-7414 GCA_043732745.1 Rhodospirillales bacterium | reverse complement strand
ACGCCGAAATCGCACGCATCGACACGACGGCAGCCCGCGCCATGCCGGGCGTGGTGCGCATCGTCACCGGTGCGGAACTGGCCGAATTCTGCACCCCCTGGGTCGGCGTGCTCGCCCACCTGAGGAGCCTGAAATCCGCACCCCAGCATCCGATGGCGATTGGCCGCGTGCGTTGGCAGGGCGAGCCCGTCATCGCCGTGCTGGCCGCCAGCCGCGCCCAGGCCGAGGACGCCGCCGAACGCATCGAAATTGATTTTGCCGAGTTGCCGCCAGTGGTGGATGTGATGGCGGCGCTCGACGCCGCGCAGCCCGTCATCCACGAAAGCCTCGGCGACAACCTGGCCTTCGAACGCCGTCTCGATGCCGGCGAGGTCGATGCCGCCTTCGCCCGATCCGACGTGATCGTCGAGAAAACCTTCACCTTCGCGCGCCACACCGGCGTGACCTTGGAAGCCCGTTCCATCGTGGCCGACTGGAACCCAGGCGATCAGCGCCTGACCGTGCATCTGGGCACCCAGGCGCCGCACATGATGCAGAACGTCATCGCGCTGCATCTGGGGCTGGAGGAGCCGCAGGTGCGCATCCTCTGCCAGGATGTCGGCGGCAGCTTTGGCATCAAGGTGCATGTCTACGCCGACGACATGGCGGTGGCGGCGCTGTCGCGCATGCTTGCCCGACCGGTGAAATATGTGGGCGACCGCTTGGAAAGTTTTGTCGCGGATATCCACGCCAGGGATCACGTCGTGCACGCCAAGATCGGCGTCAGCAACGACGGCCAGATTCAGGCGTTCGAGATCGACGACCTCACCGGAATTGGCCCGTATTCGGTCTATCCGCGCACCTCGGCCGTGGAGGCCAACCAGGTCGTGAACCTTGTGGGCGGCCCCTATACCTGCCCGAACTACCGCGCGCGGACCCGGGTCGTGTTCCAGAACAAGGCCGTCATGTCGCAATACCGCGCCGTGGGCCACCCGATCGCCACCTCTGTCACCGAGGGCCTCGTCGATCTCGCGGCCATGCGCATCGGCATGGACCCGGTGGAAATCCGCCGCCGCAACCTGGTGGCCGACGATGCCTATCCCTGTGCCTCCGCCTCCGGCCTGAAATTTGAGGCGCTGTCTCACCACGCCTCACTGAACAAGCTGCTGGCGATGATGGATTATCCCACTTTGCGCGCCGAACAAGCTGCGCTTCGTGAAAAAGGTATCCAACGCGGCATCGGTTTCGCCAGCTTCATCGAGATCACCAACCCCGGCCCGGCCTTCTACGGCGTGGGTGGCGCGCGCATCTCCTCCCAGGACGGCGCCGCCGTGCGGCTGGACTCCACCGGCGCCGTGATCTGCCAGACCAGCATCACCGAGCAGGGCCAGGGCAGCGGCGCCATCATCGCCCAGGTGGTGGCCACCGCAATTGGCGTGCCGATTGAAAAAGTGCGGGTCATTCTGGGCGACACCGACAACACGCCCTATGGCGGCGGCACCTGGGCTTCACGTGGGGCCGGCATCGGCGGCGAGGCAGCCTGGCAGGCGGGCAGGGCGCTGCGCGACAACGTGCTGAAACTTGCTGGCACCATCCTGCAGACGGCACCCGACACGCTCGACATCACGCAGGGATCGGTCGTCGACGCCGCAGACGGACGCGAGCGGATGGGCCTCGCCGAACTTGCTCGAATTGCCTATTTCCGGCCGGACACGCTGCCGCCGGGCTTCCAGTCCGAGCTGATGGCGACACGGCATTACGTGCCGCGCGAATACCCGTTCGCCTTCACCAACGGCATCCAGGCGTCCTATCTCGAAGTCGACACCGACACCGGCTTCGTGCGCCTGCTGCGCCATTGGGTGGTGGAGGATTGCGGCACCATCATCAATCCGCAACTCGTCGATGAGCAGATCCGCGGCGGCGTGGTGCAGGGCCTGGGGGCGGCGTTGTTCGAGCACTGCCAGTACGACAGCCAGGGCCAGATGATCAACGCCAACATGGCCGATTACCTGGTGCCGATGGCCGGCGAGATGCCCGACATCGAAGTGGCCCACGTGGTCTCGCCCACCCTGGAATCAGCACTCGGGGCGAAGGGTGCGGGTGAGGCCGGCACCGCCGGATCTGCCGCCTGCGTGTCCAACGCGGTTAACGACGCTCTGGCGCCGTTCGGCGTGGAGATCACCGAAATACCCCTCACGCCCGAATTGATCCTGCGCGCCCTCGGCCGTGCCTGAACAGGCCATTGCGCAACGGTGCGGTTTTGCGATCAAATGATAACAACGAACAAAAAAATACAGGGAAACGGCTCGATGGACACCGCCACGAAAGTGCAGATCACCCGCCGCACGCTGCTCGCCGCCAGCTCTGTGCTGGCGATGCCCGCCATCGTTCGTGCGCAGGACAGCACCATCAAGATCGGTTTCCCCGTGCCGCTGACGGGGCCGTATGGCACCGAGGCGAAGGACCAGGTGGCCTGCGCCCAGATCGCCATTGCCGAATTCAACGAGGCCGGCGGCCTCAATGGCCGCAAGGCCGAACTGCTGGTGCGTGACGACAAGCTCGACCCCGGTGAGGCCGCCACCCGCACCTTGGAGCAGATCGAGAAGGACCAGGTGAACTTTATCGCCGGTTCGCTGTCCGCTTCCGTTCAGCTTGCCATCAACAACGTCGCCAAGCAGCGCGGCGTGCTGTTCAACTCGATCAGCCAGTCCGACCAGATCGCGGCTCTGCCGGATTGGAGCAAGACCACGTTCCACGAGGCGATGACCCCCTACCTCACCGCCGGCGCCGTGGGTCGCTATGCGTTCAAGAACTTCGGCAAGAAGGTGGTGTTCCTGCGCGCCGACTACGCCTACGGCAACGAGATGATCGACGGCTTCAAGGCCGCGGGCACGCCGATGGGCATCGAGATTCTCGCCGATCTGCGCCACCCGCTCGGCACGACGGATTTTTCAACGTTGCTGCCCCGCATTCAGTCGTTGAAGCCTGACATTCTTGTTCTGGCGAACTTTGGCCGCGACCAGCAGATCTCGATCAAGCAGGCCACCGATTTCGGCCTGAAGAAGACCACCAAAATCGTGGCCCCCATCCTGCTCTATACCTCGCGTCTGGCGGCCGGCGCACAGGCGTTCGATGGCGTGGTCGGCGGCACCTCGTACTACTGGGGCATCGAGGCCAACACGCCGTCGGCAAAGGCGTTCAACGACAAGTACCGTAAAGCCAATGAGAACCGCGTGCCGTCCGATTACGGCGCCCTTGGCTATGCCGGCGTGCGCTCGATCCTGACCGGCGTGAAGATGGCTGGGAGCACCGACACCGCGAAGGTGGTGGCGGCGTTGGAAGGCCTGAAATACGACTCCTACAAAGGCGCTCAGGAATTCCGCGCCTGCGACCACCAGTCGGTGCAGTCGGTGTTCATCATCGAAAGCAAGTCTAAGGACATGATCAACCAGTACGATGTGTTCAACGTGCTGGCGACGGATGCTGCCAATCCAGACAACCTTCGCAGTTGCAAGGATGAAGGCCACGTCTGAAGCTCACCCGACATTGCGAACGCAACGAAGCAACCCAGGATCCAGAGAGTGAGATTTCGTCGCGTGACTCTTAGGTTGCTTCGTCGCAAGTGCTCCTCGCAATGACAGACAACTTGGGCGCCCCCCAATGATGGACGGTCTGAGCTTGGACCTCGTTGTTCTGCAGCTTTTCACCGGCCTGGCGCTTGGGGCGATCTATGTGCTCCTGGCACTCGGCATGTCCTTGCTGTTTGGCATGCTCACGGTGGTGAACTTCGCCCATGGCGCCTTCTACATGTTCGGCGCCTATGCCGGCATCGTGCTGCTGGGCGTGGGCTTCAACTTCTGGCTCTGCCTGCTGTTCGTGCCGTTGGTGGTTGGATCGATCGGATTGTTGGCCGAGCGATTCCTCATCCGACGTCTCTATGGCCGCGGCATCGACTATCCGCTGCTGCTCACCTTCGGCCTGTCCTACATCATGGTGGAACTGGTGCGCATCGTGTTCGGCACGCAAGGTTTGCAGTTCGACACCCCGGATGCGCTGGTGGGCGCGTCGGATATCGGCATCGGCTATTTCCCGACCTATCGCCTGTTCGTCATCGCCGTCACCTTCGTGGTACTGGCACTGCTGTGGCTGTTCCTCGAACGTACGCCCTACGGCCTGATCATCCGCGCCGGCGCCCGCGATCCGCAGATCGTGCGCATCCTCGGCATCGATGTGGCGCGGGTATGGCTGGTGGTGTTCGGCATCGGCACCGGGCTTGCCGCCCTGGCCGGACTTCTGGCCGCACCTTTGCAAGGGGCCAGTCCTGAAATGGGCAATTCCATTCTGGCAGAGGCTTTCGTGGTCACAGTGGTTGGCGGCATGGGCTCGCTGGTGGGTGCCGTCATCGCGGGGCTACTGGTGGGTGTTGTTGTGGCGATGACCTCGCTGTTCGCACCAGAAATGGCACAGGTGTCGATTTTCGCACTTATGGCGATCGTTTTGCTGATCCGACCGCAAGGCTTCTTCGGGCGTGCGGGGTTGATGAGCTGATGCTGAGCCATGGTTTCGTCGCCACCTGCAAGCGCCACCGCGTTGTGCTAAGCATTGCTTTCCTGCTGATCTTTCCACTGCTGATGCCCTTCAAGGCGATCGCGGTGAACATCCTGATCTACGGATTGTTCGCGCTTGGCTTCAACTTGATGTTCGGGACGCTCGGCCTCCTGTCGTTCGGTCACGCCGCCCTGTTCGGCGGCGGCGCCTATGCCTGCGGCATCGCTATCGTGCATTTCGGAGCACCTTGGTGGGCCGGCATCATCGGCGGCACGTTGGGCGGCATGCTCACGGCAGCTCTCATCGGCGCTCTAGCGATCCGCACCCGCGGCATCTATTTCGCTATGGTCACACTCGCGCTTTCGCAATGCGTCTATTTCCTCGCCTACCAGGCCACCAGCTGGACGGGCGGCGAGAACGGCCTGCGCGGCCTCGAGCTTACCCGAATCGTAGCCTTCGGTCACAGCATCAACTTCGTCGATCCGCTCACGCGCTATTACGTCGTCGCCGCATTCGTGGCCCTGGCGCTTTTTGTTCTTTCGCGCATCCTGGCCTCACCCTTTGGGGCCGTGTTGGAAGCCGTTCGGGAGAACGAGGCCCGCGCGCGCGCCTGCGGCTATGATGTGCGCGCCACGCGCTTCATGGCCTTCGTGATATCCGGCGGCTTCTGCGGCCTCGCCGGCGCACTCCAGGCGCTGCATCTTTCCATCGTCCCGATCGAAACCCTGTATTACCAGACATCGGGCTTGGTGGTGATGATGGCGCTGCTCGGCGGCATGGGCACCTTCTTCGGCCCGTTCATCGGCGCCGGTGTTTTTCTGCTTCTGGAAAACCTCGTCTCGTTGTGGACGGTGCACTGGCAGCTTTTCGTGGGCGCCGCCTTCGTCGCCTGCGTGCTGTTCTTCCCGCGTGGCATCTGGGGAACCTTGCTGATGGGGCGCGCCAGATGAGCAATATCATTCTGCGCACCGAAGCCGTCGGCAAGAACTTCGGCAAGTTTCGTGCGCTGAGTGGCGTCACCGCCAGCTTCCCACGCGGCGCACTGACCTCGATCATCGGCCCGAACGGTGCCGGCAAAAGCACCTATTTCAATCTGATCTCCGGCGCGTTCCCGCCCAGTGCCGGGAAAATCGTGTTTGAGGACCGCGACATCACCGGCACCGCACAGCACCACTACGCCAAGCTCGGTATTGCTAAATCCTTCCAGATCACCACGCTGTTTCCGCAGATCTCCACCTTGGAAAACGTCCGCATCGCCGTGCAGGCGCTGGTGTCGCGCTACAACATATGGCGCCCGCGCAGCACGATGCCGGAACTTGTCGAAAAGGCCGGGGAACTTCTCAACATCGTGGGCCTATGGGACCGGCGCGACCGCATTGCTGGCACGCTGGCGCACGGCGAACAGCGCGCGCTCGAAATCGCCATGGCGCTGGCCAGTCGCCCACGCCTGCTGCTGCTCGACGAGCCCACCGCCGGCATGTCACCCGAAGAAACCCGCGCCATGATGGACCTCATCGTGAAGCTGGCCGGCGAGCGCACCGTCATTCTTGTCGAGCATAAGATGAAGCTGGTGATGGGCATCAGCGATCGTTTGCTGGTGCTGCATCATGGCGAACTGCTCGCCGAGGGCACACCCGACGAGATCCGCCGCAACGAGACCGTCAAGCGCGTCTATCTCGGCCAGAGGGAGCATTGAACGCAATGCTCCGCATCGAAAAGCTTCAGGCCTGGTATGGTCCGAGCCATATTCTGCAGGGCGTGGAGATGCAGGTGGGCAAGGGCGAGATCGTCTGCCTCATCGGCCGCAATGGCGCCGGCAAGACCACCACATTGCGCAGCGTAATGGGCCTGGCGGGCCGCAGCACCGGTACGGTGACGTTCGAAGGCACCAGTCTGCTGCCACTGCCCACGCATTGTCGCAACGCGCTGGGCCTCGGCTACGTGCCGGAGGAGCGCCGCATCGTGCAGGGGCTGTCGGTGCGCGACAATCTGCGCCTGGGTCTTCTCGCCGCCACCCACAAGCGCCGCGAGCAGGACGTGATCGCCGAGATCGCCGAGACCTTCCCACGCCTCGCCGAACGCCTCGATCAAGACGCCATTACCATGTCCGGCGGCGAGCAGCAGATGCTGGCGATCGCTAGGGCCATGGTGTCCCAGCCCAAGCTGATCATGCTGGACGAACCGTCCGAAGGAATCATGCCGGTGCTGGTGGACGAGATGTTCGCGCTGTTCGCCCGGTTGCGCGACCAGGGTACCACGATCCTGCTGGTCGAGCAGAACGTGGAGCTTGCCTTGGGTATTGCCGATCGAGCCTACATCATGGACCAGGGCATGATCGTCCACGAAGGTTTGGCAAAGGCCCTTCTGGCTGACGCTGAAATCCAGGAGCGTTACTGCTCGGTATAACCCGCGTTCTAAAAATCCATCGATGCGGTCTCGACCATCACGGCCTCGGGCGAGTGGTGCCACATTGCCTCCTCGCGCTCTTCGTCCGTCGCCAGATGTGCCTGCATGTAGGCGCCCAGATGGCGCGCCCGGCGCACGATCTTCTGACCGAGCGGAAGGCGCTGCTGCTCGTAGGCGCGAAGCCCTGCGGCAATGTCATCCGTGCCACCCAACGCCTCCACCAGCGCCCAGGCATCTTCGGCCGCCTTGGTCACGCCGGCGCCAACATGCGGTCGTGCCACGAACGCGGCATCGCCCACCAGCGCCACGCGGCCAAACGCCAAGGTTGCCGCTTCAAGATCGTAGATCGGTTGCAGGAACGGCGCCTTGGTGGCTCGCACGATGGCGGCGAATTGCGGAGCCAGTTTCTGATCTGCGTCGTTGCGCATCGCATCAATATGGGCGCGCCGGATCAACGGCGGCGGGATCGACATCACATGAG
>JAYTHH010000009.1:0-2163 GCA_043732745.1 Rhodospirillales bacterium | reverse complement strand
TTTCCCGTGTCCACATAGCAACGCTGCGGATTGAGCACCGCCGCGTCATCGATATGCATCGCCAGCACCCGGCCCAGCACCAGCGCACGGTCATGGCCGATCTATAGCGTGGTGTGACGCTCGCATTCGAACGCCACCGGGCTTTCGGCGATGCGCGGCGGACCCACCATCGTGCTGGGAATGGTGGTCAGCCCCGCCTCGGCCAACTCGTCCACCCCTGGCGGGAAGTCGATGGCGGTCACGTTCATCGCGTCTGCGTTGGCCGCACTCACCAAATTGACGACGAATTGCTGGCTCTGGCGGATATTGACCAGCGTGTCCTTATCGCCGCCCTCGGGCCTGCCACCGATGCCGATGATCACGATCGGCGGGTCGTTGGCGAACGCGTTGAAGAAGGAATACGGCGCCGCGTTGTTCCGCCCCTCGGCATTCTGCGTCACCACCCAGGCGATCGGGCGCGGAACAATGGTTGAGACCATCAGCTTGTAGGCGTCCTGGGCGGAGATCTTGGCAAAGTCGAAAAGCATGCGCGCCTCGTGGCAATGAAGGGGCACGATGGGCTCGTGCCGGGCGCGTTGTCCAGCCAGGGAAGAGTGCACGCTCATTCGGATAAACGTATGGCAAGAATGGTTAAAACCGTATTAAGTCCGGGCTGCCGACGCGGGGAGGTGCCTGCCCGAACACCCCCATCCCGCCAGCCAGGAGCCAGCCAGATGCAGAAACGTGAGATCGACGCGCCGGATGCCCCGATGCCGGCAAGCCCCTATTCCCAGGCGGTCGAAGTCAGCGGCGCGACCCGCACTCTTTATATCAGCGGCCAGGTCGGCTCCGAGCCCGACGGCACCACGCCCGATAACGTCGCCAGCCAGGCCAGGCTGGCCTGGCACAATCTGGAAGCGCAGCTGCGCGCCGCCGGCATGGGATTCGACCACCTGGTGAAGGTCACCACCATCCTTTTGGATGCCGCCGACATCCCCGCCAGCCGCGCCGCCCGCGTGGCCGCTCTGGGCGATCGCCGGCCCGCCAGCACGCTGATCATCGGCGGCCTTGCCCACCCCACCTGGAAGATCGAGATCGAAGGCATCGCGGTGGCGTAGGCCGGGCGGCCGCTGCCGAACCTATGCGAAATTCGCCGGCGTGCGGCCAGCCAGAACCGCGTCCACGCCGTCCAAGGCCAGGAACCCCATCGCGTCGCGGGTTTCGATGGTCGCACTGCCCAAATGCGGCAGCAGGAACGCGTTCTCCAAGGTCAGATAGCCCGGGTGCAGCGCCGGCTCGCCCTCGAACACGTCGAGCCCGGCATAGGCCACCTGGCCGGACCGAAGCGCCGCGATCAGCGCCATGTCGTCTACCAGCGTGCCGCGCGCGGCGTTGGTGACCACGGCGCCACGCGGCAGCATGGTGATCCGCGCGGCATTCAACCAATGTCGTGTGCTGGCGCCGCCGGGGGCGTTCAGCGCCAGCACGTCGCAGTGCAAAAGGAAATCCGCATCGTTGGCATGATAGATCGCCTCCGCCTCCTCGGCCGGCGCAAGCCGCGTGCGGTTGTGGTAATGGATCTCCATCCGAAAGCCGCGCGCCATGCGGGCCAAGGCCTGGCCGATACGCCCCATGCCAAAGATGCCAAGCCGCTTGCCGGACACACCGTTGCCCAACAGGTGCGTCGGCGCCCAGCCGGACCACTGCCCGGCGCGCAACATCCGCTCGCCCTCGCCGGCGCGGCGCGCGGCGGCCAGAATCAGCAGCATGGACAATTCCGCCGTGGCCTCAGTCAGCACATCCGGTGTGTTGCAGACGGGAACGCCACGGACTGCGGCGGCGGCCAGATCGATATGGTCGGTGCCGGCGCTGAAGGTGGCGATCACTTTGATCGAGGCGGGCAATCCAGCGATGACCTCTGAATCCAGCCGATCCGACGTGCAGCACAGCAGCGCGTTGCATCCGGCCGATCCGGACAGGATCTCCGCCGAACCCATGGCCACGTCGTCCAGGTTCTGCACCACGTCGTAATCACGTCGCGCGCGGGCTTCCACCGCGGCCGGCAGCCGCCGCGTGATCAGCAGCTTCGGTTTGGTCAAGGTTTCAACTCCAGAGTGGATCGATGGCGGGCTTGCCGGACAGCACCGCCAGAATGTTGTCGATGGCCCGATCGCCCATCGCTTT
>JAYTHH010000008.1:0-7432 GCA_043732745.1 Rhodospirillales bacterium | reverse complement strand
GATCAGAGACATCCTGCCGACATACACCCGAGCCGAATGCGAAAACTATTTTACAGCCGCCGGCTACGAGCCGGAATGAGTGGAATCCGCTCTAGCGTTATCGGCCGCTCTGGCCGCAATCATGCATCCATGGGAGCTGCTGCCGGCGCGTGGTCGGCACTGGGCCCGGCCGCCCGAGCATCGCCGTTCAGGCCGCGCGACTTGGCCGGCTTGTCGAACAGCTCGAGGAACGGCTTGATGATGTCGATCGGCATCGGGAAGACGACCGTCGAGTTCTGCTCCGCGCCGATCTCGGTGAGCGTCTGCAGATAGCGCAGCTGCATCGCCGCTGGGGTAGTTGAGAGGATCTTGGCGGCATTGACCAGGGTTTGCGACGCCTGGAACTCGGCTTCCGCGTGGATGATCTTCGCCCGGCGGTCGCGCTCGGCTTCGGCTTGCTTGGCGATCGCACGCACCATGTTCTCCGTCAGCTCGACGGTGCGGATTTCGACGTTGCTGACCTTGATGCCCCAGGTCTCGGTCTGAGCATCGAGGATACTCTGCACGTCCTCGCTGAGCTTCTTGCGCTCAGACAGCATCTCGTCCAGCTCATGCTGTCCCAATACGGCGCGCATCGTCGTCTGAGCGAGCATGTTCGTCGCCGGCAGATAGGACTGGACTTGAATGATGGCCCGTTCCGGGTTCACCACCTTGAAGTAGAGTACGGCATCGACCTTCATTGAGACGTTGTCACGGGAGATCACATCCTGGCTCGGGATCTCGATGACTTGGATACGCAGATCGACGCGCACCATCTGCTGGACTAACGGTATCATCAGAACGAGGCCGGGGCCCCTGACACGAGTAAACCGGCCGAGCGTGAAGACGACCGCGCGCTCGTACTCCCGAAGGATCTTCACCGCCGACGAGGCGATGTACAACCCAATGAAGAGCAGCAGTATGACAAAGAGGAGCGGGCTAATGAGGGAAAGAGACATCGCGCTGGTTTTCGCTTTCACGGCTCGGTCGAATGGCGGTGGTTCTGATCTAGACGTTAGGCGAGTAGTCCTCCACGATCCGGACGAGCGAGCGACCACCCGCACGGATCAAGGAGGGCGCCCGGACTAGTTGTTTGCCGCGAGGGTCTTGACCCGCGATCCCCAATAGGCGTCCACCTTCTGGCTTTCCTGGTCGAAGTGCCCGCTATCCGAAAACTGATGGTCATTAACTTGCGGTGCCGCACTCATCGCTGACTTCGTCGTATCGAGCACGAGCAAGCTTGCATTCGGGGCTGCCTTGATAGCGCCCCAGGGCACCGGAACATACGAGGCATCGATCCCAAACAGGCCGCCGCGCGAGATGATTAGGTAGGCGATCTTACCGGTATGCGGGTTGAGCACCAGGTCGTGCACGCTGCCGAGGGTCTCGTCGCCGGGGCTGACGACATCGGCGTCGAGCAACTGGTCCGACCGGAACGAAGCCTCGGCGCCAACAACTGGCACAGCCGCAGCGATCTGCCGCTGCCGCCACCCCGGCATGTCGGCCGAGCCAATTCCGCGTGCATGCAGGTCGGCCTCATAGCGCTTATCGATGCTCCGGGTGGTGGCGAGCACCGTCTGGCACTCCTGCTCCTGCCCCATCCGCGCAAGGACGGTGGCGGATGCCATAAGGGTGCGGATCTCGTAGCCGGGGCGTGCTGACCCATATCCCGCACCATTGCCCGCCGGCATGCTGCCGAGCGTCATTCCGTAGCCGTAACCGTAACCTCCCATGGGGTAGCCGTAGCCATAGCCGGACCCGCCGAGCCAGTGGCCACTCTTCGACATCGTTTCACTGAAGGCCTTCACGTCGCCAAGGCACTTCTCTGCAGGATGCGAAGAAGCAGCTTGTGTGCCGATAGCCGGCGACGGTCCAGACGTCGCGGGCGTCGCAGCAGGCGAGGCCGCCAGTAGCGGAGTAAATGAGAGGAGCAAGGAGCAGAATGCCAAGGTGGCCGTGGAGGTTGAGCGAACCATGTGCGTGTCCCATTTTTGCCGGTGCTCGCTAGAAGCAGCGCCGTGGTTTTCCGATGAGTTGACTTTGACGGTCGGCTCATGATGCTGAAAGCATCGGAAAATACTCAGGCGGTAAATTGCATGAAGCATCTCACCTTGTAGTCACGATGGTCTTTTCGTCCGGCAGTGATTCAGTTTCCAGGGTCAAACCCAGAATGCGGATCAGCCATGGCATGGTTAACCCTTGAGCAAAGATCGAGAACGCGACCACGGCGAATGCTGCAGTGATGATCGCACCTTTTTCGCTAACGGAGGCCGGTATTGCGAGCGCAAGCGCGAGTGCCAGTGCCAGTGCACCTCGGAGGCTACCCCAGACTAGTACATGCTGGTGGCGGACATCGATCTTGCGGTGGCTTCGCGCGAAGAGTGCACACAGGGGATAAACGGCGACGACCCTTCCCAGCAGAACCAAGCCGATCGCCGCAGCCGCCACGGGTGCAAGAAGGCCGCCGGCCTGCCCGGCTTCGTTGCCGCCGATGAGGATGAAGACGATGGAGTTTGCCAAGAAGGCCACATATTCCCAAAACGATTTGATGTGCCCACGGCTCGCGCTCGCGATGGCGCCCAGCCAACCCACATTGCCGATCACCAGGCCGGCCGTCAGTGTGGCCAGCACGCCGGACATGTGGAAGTGCTCGGCCACCAAGAACGAACCATAGGCTGCGATGGTCGTCAGGGTGATCTCGACCAAGTGGTCGTCAGTGCGGTAGGCCAGTGCAAGGGTTGCGGCGGCGACTAGCGCTCCGATGGCGATGCCGCCACCCACCATCCAAAGTAGCATGGCGGCCATGGTGCCGGGCTCGATGTCAACCCCGTGCGCGACGGAGACGAGGATCGAGAACGCGACCGCCGCCGCACCGTCATTCAGTAGACTTTCGGATTCGACCAGCAATCGAAGCCGCGGTACCACGCTGATCTCTTTGAAGGTCGCGACGACCGAGACGGGATCGGTTGCCGCGATCAGCGCTCCGAACAACATCGCGCCGAGCCAACCCCACCCGCAGATGTAGTGCATGCCGCTTGCAATGATGGCGCCGGTGAGGAGGACACCGGGGAACGCTAGCGTCGCGGTGATATCCAGATCTTTTAGGAAGGGTCGCCACTTGAGCTGCAGCGCCGCTTCGAAGATCAGCGGAGGCAGCAATACAGTATAGATCAGATCTGGCGTCACCGAGAGATTAGTCGGTCCGTCGAGCAATGCCAAACCGATGCCGGCTACGACGAGGCCGACACTGTAGGGCAGATGAAGGCGGCGCGAGAGCATCGCGACCACGCAGGCCACCATCAGGATCAGGCCGAGCTGCGTCACCGACATCGTAAGGCTCGTCCGTTCGCGGTGAGCGTGCTTCCCGCCTTATGCCGCGCGGCCCGCTGCTTCGGCCGGGAAGTCGGCGCCACGGCTGACGGCTTCCCATGCCTCGAAATTCGCTCGCTGAGCGGTGTTGGTGGCGATTGCGCCATCGTAGGCGTCGTTGCCGAGGAGCAGGTGATGCGGCGGGTTCGGTCCCTCGACGACGTCGATGATGGCTCTGATGGCGCGAACCGGGTCGCCGGCTTGGTGGCCAGAGACGGCTCTCACGCCGTGGCGGCCTTTGCCGGCGGTGGCAGCGTAGTCGGCGATCTGTGTCTTGCTCTCATCGGCCGAGCGGCCGGCCCAATCCGTGCGAAAGCCGCTCGGTTCGACGGCGAGAACATGGATGCCCAGCGGCTCGACTTCCTGCCGCAAGGCCGAGGTGAGGCCCTCGACCGCGAATTTGGTCGCGTTATACCATCCGATCGCGGGGAAGGACCGGAGACCGCCGATCGACGAGATGTTGACGATGAAGCCGTGCCGCCGCTTGCGCATGCCCGGCAATGCCGCCTGGATCATCGCACCCATGCCGAACACGTTGATGTCGAACATCCGCCGGATCTCAGCGTCCTCGCCTTCCTCGATGGCCGCGAAGTAACCGATCCCGGCATTGTTTACGAGCACGTCGATACGGCCGAACCGCGCTTCGGCCGCGGCGACCGCGGCTGCGACTTGGCCGCGGTCGGTCACATCAAGTTTCAGCACTAGCGCGCCCGGCTCAGCGCTGAACTCGCTGAGACTGGCCGGTTCGCGCGCCGTTACGGCGACGGACGAGCCCTGGGTCAGCAACTGCTTGGCGAGTTCCCGGCCAAAGCCGGTCGAGCAACCCGTGATGAACCAGACCGCGTCCTTGGTGATCGGGGCGAGACTATTTTGATCCTGCATGTACTTTCTCCAGACTTGTCTGGTCATGACGTCGAGCGGGTCATCGCGACAGGCTCGGAAACTACGTAGAGGCAAACCTGTTCTTGCTCACACGTGATCATCGGACCTGGCGACCAGATCGTCGTTGCTCTGCCGGGCAAGACTCACCCGGAGGCTGCCCGGCTGAGCAGGATCCAGCCGGAGATCGTCAGGGGGCCGAGGCGCTGATGAGGGTTGCGGTGCTGTTGATGGGCAACGACGTGGGCGTGGGCTTCGTCGGTGCCAGCGACTACCTCGAGATGGACGGCTACAAGACCGAGTTCATCTATAACGTCTTGCATTTGCTCTGCGTCCTCACGGATGAGAGGACGTTCACCGCGTGCGCACGACTGACGGGAGCGGGTGTACCTGAAGCCTCAGCCGTAGCTAATCTCGCGTGTCGCAGTCGAACTCATCGGGTGCGCGATCATGGGCGCCCACACTACCTCGAGCCTCTTTGAGCGCCTGGTACTCGGCTTCAAGCTCCGCGATCAGGGTGCGGTCGTCGGACGGATCGCCCATCGTCGGTCCCTCGCGCAGTCGCTCGAGCTGATGACGTATTGCCTCCATCCCCTCGTCGATCTGCTGTCGCAGCGGCTTATCTGACTCTGACATGTCCCTAAACTAGCGTGTCGCCGCAATCGAGGACAGAGACGCAACATACCTCAACACGTCGAGCGCCGAGCGGGCCCACCAGACGGCTCCACTGGAATACCTCGGCCAACGGTTCTGTCGCCACCTCTTCAACGCTATGGCGGCTTCGTCGGCCAATCCCGGCCAAAGCCTCGTATCCAGCTGCCGAGCGCGCCTAGCTCCCACCCGACCGCTCGCCGTCCCCAGTCGCACAGCAGCGTGGACAGGCCAATCCCGACAATCAGCACGCCAACGGTCGCGACATCGGCCGGGAGCCCTCCCAAAGTGATCAGCAAGGTCGTCGCCGTGGCCGGTGCATGGCCGGCGCGAGCCGGGATCTGCCCGGCAATCGTCAGCGCAACCGCCAGAGCGCTGGCGGCGATGCGCGATATCGACACATGGGCAGCCGCCATCGCTGATGGCGCATGGAGCGCACCGAACAAGGCCAGCGACAAAAACGCTGCTGCGGCACCGATGCCATGTCCAACGAACGTGTTCCAAGGCCTGGCCGCCTTCTGACACGGCGTCACGGTGTGGATGAAAATCGTGGGGCCCAAGCTCGGAAACAGCCAGGGCTGCTCGAACGCCAGGCCCAGTCCGCCCACGATGCCCGTAATGACGAAGGCCACCCAGCCCGCGTAAAGCGCCGCTCCCAGCTTCAGCTCTGACTGGGCGCCCGGCTCCGGCGCCACCGCGCCCATCAAATCGGCATACGATAGCCGTAATACTCGTGATCCTCGTTATAGCCGCCGTGTCCATCCCCAAGATCGGCGAAATCATGCACGAACTCGATTGCCGTGACCCACTTGACCATCTTGAAGCCCAGCTCGTTCTCGCACCGCAGCCGCACGGGGGCACCGTGCAACACGCTGACCGGCTCGCCATTCATGTCGATGGCGAGCAACGTCAGCGCGTGCCGCATGTTCACCATCCGATGCACGTCGTAGTAGCGGCCGCCATCGGCGCCATCGGCCAGCGAATAGAACACCGCATAGCGAGCCTCGGCCGACGGACGGACGAGATCGAGGATATCGCGCATCGGCACGCCGCCCCATTTGGCGACACCGGTCCAGCCCTGGATGCAGAAATGCGTGGTGATCTGTTCCTGCTGCGGCATCGCTCTCAACTCGGCCAAGCTGAAGTCGCGCGGCTGTTCCACTAGACCGCCGACCCGGAGCCGATAATCGGCAAATTTGCCCGCAACCAAAGCCTCGAACTCGGCAGACGCGGGCATGGTACCGTTCGGCCAGAAATAGGGCGAGATATCCGCTTCGGTCAGCTCGCTTTTCGGGTCCCACCACTCGGCCAGGCCTTTGACGGGCCCGATCATGAATTGCCCGATCCGCTGCACCAGCCGTGCATGCTTGATGGTAAACGGCGACGCCAGCCACCAACCAACCCCGACCAGCGAGATGAGCGGAACGAAGACGGCGAACCCGCTCCATGATCCGTCATTCACCCCAGCCCACATCATGTTCAGGTTGACCCGCGCGCCCGTGACGAACACCAGCGTGACATGCGCGAGGATGAACAGCAGGAACCACCACAGCGCCAGGAAATGGATCGAGCGTGCCCGCTGCCGGTTCAACACCCGGCCGAACCAACCCGCGCTGTTCGAGAGCGACGGACTTTGCATGAAGCCGGTAATAATGGAGGTTGGTGCCGCAATGAACACCGTGGCGAAGTAGAACAGCTGCTGCAGGCTATTGTAATACGTCCAGCTATGATCGGCCGGAAAGTTCAACGATAGATACTGGAGCGCCATCGAGAGCGCGTTGGGAAATACCTCCCACGACGTCGGCACCACCCGCTGCCACTGGTCGGTCGAAAACAGCAGGATGTAGATCGCGATGCCATTCAGCATCCAAAGCGTGTTGACCGAGAAATGCCACCAACGCGCGAGCCCGATCGAGTGGCGGATGCCCGGAATACCCAGCCAGCCCGGGATCGTCACTGAGTCATCTTTCGCCGTCCAAACCCGCCCGGTCGGCACCGGCTTTTGAAAGCGAAACCAATCACTGCCCGGCGTACAGTCCCGCCGCCAGTAAAGCCGGGGATGGTCTGCCAAAATCTGCACACCGGCACGAATGATAAACGTCATGAACAGCAGGTTCAGGAAGTGATTGACCCGAAGCCAGACCGGGAACCCCGACGACACCACGCGAGCATCAGCCGGCGCACCAGGATAGCGGACCAGAAACGCCTGGACCTCCGGGCTCTGTCGAAGCGCCTGAGCAACCGCCACACCGACGACAAAGAGAACGAACGCGATCGGCAGCGCCCACAGCACGCTATACCAGCGCGTCCGGAAACGGATCAGCGGAACGATCCCTGATTGAGGCGGCATCCAGTGGTTCAGGCGCACCCGGTCATCGGCTGTCGTAAGCTTCGCCTCGAGCGGATCGTGCACGACGCGGTTGTCGCTGATATTGTCCATGGCAGCGCTCGATCCGTTAGGGCGGACCCGACCAAAATGCCGGGTGTCAAAATGCCAGGTCGAGTGCCCGACGCT
>JAYTHH010000007.1:0-7437 GCA_043732745.1 Rhodospirillales bacterium | reverse complement strand
TTGTCGGCTGTGTCGCACCTGCAGCTCGGGCCGGGGGGTGACGGTGCCAAATCCAGCAAACGACCCCATGAAAGCCCGATGCGGCGCCCGCAATAGATCCGGGAATCCTTGTCAGCGCTGGCCGTCAGCGAACGGCCGTTGCCGATTGCACGGAGGAGCCAGCACCGGCCCTAAAACACCCGAGGGCCGCGCCCGCATGATTGCAGCCAAAACGAAGCACGGCGGCCGCAATGCGGAGGTGCGCGCGCTCCAGGCCCTCAATGCGGAACTCAACAGAGATGCGGCTCAACTCATAGAGGAAATCTAGAATGCAGGCCTCACCAACTAGCACTTCCCGTCCGGCCCCATGGTTTCAGATTATCCGCGTCCGAATCAGCGGACTACGAGCGGACGGGACAGACCCGAAAAACAAATGTGCAATCGACGTCGAAACCGAACTCGGCGTGTTTCCTGTCACGGTTCGCGCTGGCGGCAAGGCAAAGCTGAGCCTGCCGCTCAAGATCCACTCGCTGGCCAAAGCAATCGGCAAACAGGTTTCGCTGCTGCTGTCTGGCCTCGCGTCGCAAGGACTAATCGGCCGAGACGTTGGCCCTTCCGTTTACGAGATCCACCCTGAAAGCGCAGGGGCTCGAAAAAGGACAGAGGCCACAATTCAGGCGATACGGGATTCAACGCCAGCCGCCCTGCCCTCTAAATGGGCCAACACCCCTACGTTTTAGCATGCACACAGAGCGAGAAAAGTGTATGATCCCAGGGCACTATCGGGAAAATGCGAAGTGCAATCCACGCTCGCTCGCCGTCAATTTGCGTTGTCGGCATTTGCTGTCTCAATGGGTCATGGTAGCCAATTCAATCGCTCCATGGCCCATCCGGAAAAACTATTCTCAGTCCCATTCGCGGGCAGCCGCACCGTCTCCGCCTTCGCCAAAGCGTTCTGCGGGGAGTGGCTGCCTACGCCGCACACATTGATCCGTGCAATCGAAGTCGAACTAAACCGTCCAGGGATTTTGCCCGCTAGTTTTGAGACAGAACGTCGACAAGCTGACTTTTTTGCTTCTTTCGCGGTCCAAATCGTCGCGCCACGGCATTTGCGACGAGCAGGCTATCACACCGAGGCGCGGGACTGTGAGCAACGAAGCCTGCATGCGCCGGAATCGGCTCAGTGCACAATCGGTCGTGATCATCATGAGCGAGGCGGTCCACTGACACTAAAGCCACCTCGGGCCCTTATCGCCTATGGATGTTCGGCGCATGCCTCCACCACGCAACGCTATGCCACGATGGACGATATCGCAGGCTTAAAGGATGCCGGGTGGCACTGCGCCGAGGCGCTATTGTCGCCAATATTTATGGACGACGATGGTCCAGAATACGTCACTGTTTCAAGTGAGGCTTCATGGGCCTGGAGCGCCTGCGTCTATGCGATTAACGCGGCGGCCTCGATTGACGCTACCGCTCTGTCGGCATCTGCGGGATGATTCGGGACGATGCAGGCAATTGAGACTGTTAAGTCCCGACCCAGGAAGATGCCACCTTGATCCGCAGCGTTTGGCCCGCTGGCGGGTGTCCGTCAAACGAATGGATGGCGGACAGCGGGCAACTACGATTGATTGGTCCCCAGTTCCGCATCGAGCGCGGCAGCTACCATCGCGACACCAGATACCGACGCAGCAGTGCGATTGCCCAGATTCAAACCGATGGATCTTGGACGCGGCATCAACAGCGGCGGACCATAGCCCCACGTCATCACCGGACTGATCGAGAACAACGGGTCCATGGCAGGCACCTCGATCTCGGCTATGACGGTCTTGCAGTTGTGCCTTGATCGCAGGGTCAGCATCGCCTCTGGTGGCGGCTCCATGACGCCACGGCGGTAGAGCGCAGCAGGCAGGCATCCTTCGTGGATCGTCTCAGCGATGTCGGCAGGCTCTGCAGCTTCATCGGCAGCGCCCTCAACCGTCTCCGTGATCGTATCCTTGTTCGGCATCACGGTCGGTTAGGTCTTCTCGAAATGCACTTGCCCAACCGGCAATTCTGTCCGTTGAGCCAATGATACACTAATGCCATGTGCCTGGCTTCAAGGGCCGTCTGTGCTGCTGCCCTCTCTGACTCATCGGCGGCAGCACATCCCGCCAGTCAGCGGCGCTGGGCAGTTTGCTAAGCCGCAGCGCACACCGCTGCAGATCGCCGAACTAATTGAACAAGAACTAACTCGGCAGCCTACCCTGGACTGAAGCCCCATTGAAGCCCCAAGGCATTTTGACCACCAGAAAAACTCAGAGAATTCCTAGCTAACTTATTGAAATAAAATGGTGCCGCTTGTAGGAATTGAACCTACGACCTACTGATTACGAATCAGTTGCTCTACCCCTGAGCTAAAGCGGCCGTGTACTGGAGTTTGGGCCGGAGCGAGATGGTTTTACCTCATCTACCGCCAGCGGCAAGCCTGCAAACAACCCATCTACGCAGTGCGTGATAGCAAAGCGGCCTGACCGCCGCAACCCGCGGCATCGGGCGGATTTGCAAGTTTCGTGGTATTCGCACGCACGATCGCCGCAGATTTTCTGGGATCAATCCGTCCACAGTCCCGCCACACCGTTCAGTTTCAGCAGGTTCATGCCCGACCAGACCGTCCATTCCCATGTCCGGCTCCGCGAATGCCCGATCTGTGGCCTGTTCCAAACTATGCCGGCGCTGCAGCGGCGTGGCACCGCCTGTTGCGCCCGCTGTGCCAGCCTGTTGCGGCAGGATCGGACAGACCCGGCCGGGCGGGCGCTGGCGTTGGCCACCGCGGGGCTGTTGCTGTTCGTTCTGGCCGTGTCGCTGCCGTTCCTGCGGCTCGACCTAGGGCCGGGGCGGGAGACCCACCTCACCACCGGTCCGGTTGCGCTTGAAAATCAGGGCATGTGGGAGTTGGCGCTGGTGGTGCTCGGTACTACCATGCTCGCGCCCTTGGCCAAGATGCTGGCCATGGTGTGGGTGCTGATCGGCCTTCGCCTGCGCACCCCCCCAAACCATCTGGCAACGGTGTTCCGGCTGGTCGAGATCCTCACGCCGTGGTCGATGGTGGAGGTGTTCCTGCTTGGCGTGTTCGTCGCCTACACCAAGCTTGGCGACCTTGCACCGGTGCATGTCGGCGGCGGGCTGTATGCGCTCGGCGTGCTGATGCTGCTGATGGCGGCGGCCGATGCGGTGCTCGACCATGAGGCGATATGGGAGCGGCTGGAGCCGCGATGGCTCACACAGCAGACGCCGCCGCCGCCACGCCAGCGCATTGCCTGCGACAGTTGCGGGCAGGTGACGCGCGAGCCGCATGGGCGACAACGCGTCGCCTGCCCGCGTTGCGGCAGCTGGCTGCGCCACCGCAAGCCAGACAGTCTCAACCGCACCTGGGCGCTGCTGGCCGCTGCCGCCGTGTTGTATATCCCGGCCAACATGCTGCCGGTGCTCACCGTCATCCGGCTCGGCCAGGGCGCGCCCAGCACCATCCTGGCCGGCGTGGAGGAACTCGGCGCGGCAGGCATGTGGCCCCTTGCGGCGCTGGTGTTCGTGGCCTCCATCGCGGTGCCGGTGCTCAAGCTGCTCGGGCTGTCCATCCTGCTGGTTTGCACACAGCGCCGCAGCCATCTCCACCTCGGTCAGCGCACGCTGCTCTACAAGATCGTGGAAGCCGTGGGCCGCTGGTCGATGATCGACGTGTTCATGGTCTCCATTCTGACAGCCATGGTGCAGGCCGGCGCGCTGGCCACCGTGGTGCCGGGGCCGGGCATGCTATGTTTCTGCGCCGTCGTGATACTGACGATGCTGGCCGCCAACAGCTTCGACCCACGGCTGATGTGGGATGCCGCCGAACGAGACGAGGATAGCGCCGCCCGATGAGCGATCTGCCCATGCCTGATCCCCGCGTGCCCGATCCAGATCCCACCGTCGTGCAGCCGGAGCCGACGCCCGTCGCCATCACCAGGCGGGCACGGCGGTTTCAGCTGATCTGGCTGATCCCGATCGTGGCGGCCCTGGTCGCGGGGTTTCTGGCCTACCGCGCGGTTTCGCAGCGCGGACCCAGCATCACCCTCACCTTCCGCTCCGCCGACGGGCTGAAGGCCGGCACCACCAAGATTCGCCACAAGGCGGTGGATCTCGGCACCGTCGATTCAATCCGGCTCGCCGACGATCTGTCCAAGGTGGTGGTGCGCGTGCTGATGCAGCACGAGGCCACCGACGAGCTTACTGACAAAGCGCGCTTCTGGGTGGTGCGGCCACGGCTGAACGCCGGCAACGTCTCCGGCCTCGATACCCTGCTGTCCGGCGCCTATATCGAGCTGGACCCTGGCACGCCAACCAACACGCCCGCGCCGGCGCGCCGCGACTTCACCGGGCTGGAAGAGCCGCCGGCCATCCGCTCGGACGAACCCGGCCAGAGCTATGTGCTGCAGACCGCGCGTATCGGCGGCATCACCAGCGGGTCGCCAGTGCTCTACCGCGACGTGACGGTGGGCGAGGTGCTGCGCTGGGACATGTCGCCCGATGGCCAGGGCTTCACCGTCAACATCTTCGTGCGCAACCCGTTCAACCGCTTCGTGCGGGTCGGCACCCATTTCTGGGACGCCTCCGGCATCGGGCTCGACCTTGGCGCGGGCGGCGTTCAGCTGCGCCTGGAAAGTCTGCAGGCCCTGCTCTCCGGCGGCATCGCCTTCGACACCAGTCCCGAGGAACGCAACACTCTGTTGAGCGAACCAGGCGCCGAATTCCGCCTCTACCGCGACCAGTCCACCGCCCGTGCCGCCGGCTACCAGCGCCGCATCCCGTACGTCACGCGCTTCGAAGGCTCGGTCCGCGGTCTTGCCGTCGGCGCGCCGGTGGAGGTTTTCGGCATCCAGATCGGCTCGGTCAGCGATATCCACCTGAACTTCAACTCGGACAGCGGCGAGGCCCATGTCGACGTGAAGTTCGAGGTGCAGCCTGAACGCATCCTGTCGGAAGACCGCATCGACCAGAAATCCCCGCTCGAGACCACGCAGGCGCTGGTGCAGCGCGGCGTGCGGATGCAGTTGCACACCGCCAACTACCTGACAGGACAGCTTTTCCTCGGCATGGACTACGTGAAGGGCGTCGCGCCGGCCGAAGCCATCATCATGCCCGACGGCGCGCTGTATTTCCCCGGAAATTCCGGCGGCCTCGACAACCTGGTGTCCAGCGTGACCGACCTCACGCAGAAACTATCCAACATACCATTCGATCAGATCGGTGCCGACCTGCAGAAGACGATGCGTAATGTCAGCGATCTCACCGGCGGACCGGAGCTGAAACAGACCCTGCAATCCGCCACCAGCACGCTGGCCGCCACGCAGGACCTGGTGCGCAAGCTCGATGCCGGCACCACACCCTTACTGCGCCGCCTGCCCGACATCGCCGCCAGCCTGCAGCAGACGATCGACCGCACCTCCAAGCTCGTTACATCCGCCGATGCCTCGTATTTCGGCAATTCGCAGGTCAAGCGCGATGTCGAGCGGCTGCTGGTTCAGTTGAGCGATACGGCGAGATCCGTGCGGCTGCTGGCGGACTTCCTCACCCAGCATCCCGAATCGCTGATCCAGGGCAAAACCGGAAGGGCCTCCGAACGATGACGCTGCCCCGCTCGCTGCTGGCCCTCGCGGCTTTGCTGGCGTTTCTGTCCGGCTGCGGAACCTCGCCGCCGCCGGTGCTCTACACGCTTGCGGCCCAGCCCGGCCCCGCGATCGCCACCCGCAAGATCAGCGTCGAGCTCCGCCGCGTTGGCCTCGCCGGCTATCTCGACCGGCCGGAGTTGGTGCGCGGGACCGTCGATTTCCGCCTGCAGGTAAGCGATGGCGACCGCTGGGGCGAGCCGCTTGGCCGCATGCTCGATCGGATCCTGACCGAAGACCTGGTACAGCGGCTGCCGGATGCCTCGGTGTTCGCCGAATCCGGCGCCATCTCCACGCGTCCGGACACCGTTCTCGAAATCGATATCCAGCGCCTCGACGCCGATCTTGGCGGCAGCATGGTGCTGCTGGCGCAGATCGCGGTGCGGCCTGATGGCAAGACCGCGAGCGCGCTGACCATCCGCCTCACCGCGCCGATCGGTGGCGCAGGGTCCCGGGCCCACGCCGCCGCCATGAGCGTAATCGTAGCACAGTTGGCAGACAGGGTCGCCAACCTTCTTGCCAGGGGTGGATAGACAGACCGTTCCTTGCTGTCATGTCTGGCGCGCCGCCGCCGGCCAACCCGGCGCGCGATGGCGGAGCGCAATGTCTCGAAAGAGCTCAAATGCTCCGACGCGCCCTGCTTGCCGCCATCCTGTCACCAGGACTGGTGAAAACGCCTACAGCGGCGCAGATCACGGTGTCCAAGGATGGCGTGAACTCGTCGCAGTAGACGGCTTCTTCAGGCCCCATCGCCCACCAGGTTGAGGCCGGCGTTGCGGCGCAGCGTGGGCAGGCCGACGCCGGCGGCATCGAAGCCGCCATCGTTGGCCAGGGCCTGGCCGTTCACGTAGCTGGCATCCTTGCTGCACAGGAAGCCGACGACGTTGGCCATCTCCTCGACCGTGCCGTAGCGGCCGAGCGGGATGGTGTCGTGGTAGTCCGAGCGGATGGCCACGCTGTGCACCAGCTTGGCCATTTCAGTTTCCACCGGGCCCGGGCAGATTGCGTTGACGCGAACACCGTAGTTGCCGAACTCCACGGCGAGCTGCTTGGTGAGGTGGATGATTGCGGCCTTGCTGGTGCCGTAGGCGACGCGCAGCGTGCTGGCGCGCAGGCCGGAGATCGAGGCGATGTTGACGATGGCGCCGCTCTTTTGCCGCACCATGACGGAGCCGAACGCCTGCGAGCAGAGGAAGGCGCCGTCGAGATTGGTGCCGAGCACATGCCGCCATTCCACGAAACTGGTCTCCAGCACGGGCTTGAAGACGGCCACGCCGGCGTTGTTGACAAGCGCGTCGACGCGGCCCCAGCGGGCCATGATGGTCGCGGCCGCCGTATTCACCTGGGCGGGGTCTGATACGTCGCATGGAAGGGCCAGCACGGTATCGGGCGACGCCAGCGCCTTCTCGGTGTCCGCCAGGGTCGTGGTGTCATTGTCCAGCAGGGCGACGTTGTGGCTCCGATCAAGGAACCACGTGGCGATCGCCAGGCCGATCCCACGGGCTGCCCCGGTGACGACGGCGACCGGGCGGGTTTCGGCGGTGTTCGGCATATGTGGCTCCCGAGGTGTGTTGCTTCCGCTTTATTTTGGCGGATTGGCGGCCCGCCATTGGGCCACGTTGCGGTTGTGGTCTTCCAGCGTTTTGGCGAACACATGGCCGCCATTGCCGTCGGCCACGAAATACAAATCGTCGCTGGCGTCGGGCTTGGCCACGGCCTGTAGGGCGGCGAGGCCCGGGCTTGCGATCGGGCCAGGTGGCAGGCCGGGGGCGGT
>JAYTHH010000006.1:0-2178 GCA_043732745.1 Rhodospirillales bacterium | reverse complement strand
GCGGTCGCGGCCGAAAAGGCCAGAACGCCGACTAGAAACTACGCGCGCGTCTACTGGCCCTTCGTGGTGCCGGCCGGCGTCGTGGTGGCCGCCGTGATCGTGCTGCCCTGGGTTTTCACCCTCGTGATGTCCGTTCATGAGTGGAAAGTCGGCAGCGATCCGACCTTCGTGGGCTTCGAGAATTACGCCCGCCTTTTTGCAGACGACCGGTTCCAGTGGGCACTGCTGCGCACCCTGTATTTCACCACCCTGGCAGTCGTGTTCCCCATGCTGCTCGGGGTGGCAGCCGCCGTCACTTTCCACAAGAACTTCCCGTTTCGCGGCATCGCCCGCACCGCCTTCATCCTGCCGATGATGGCAACCCCCGTGGCCGTGGCCCTGGTTTGGACGATGATGTTCCACCCCCAGCTCGGCGTGCTGAACTACCTGCTGACCTCCGTGGGCCTGCCGCCCTCGCAATGGAGCTACAGCGCCAGCACCGTCATCCCCACGCTTGTGTTGGTCGAAACCTGGCAATGGACGCCGCTGGTCATGCTGATCGTGCTCGGCGGCCTCGCCTCTCTGCCGCACGACCCCTACGAAGCGGCGAAACTCGATGGCGCCAGCGAATGGGACATGTTCCGCCACATCACCCTGCCGCTGGTCTGGCCGCATATCGTGGTGGCTCTGGTGATCCGCACCATCGACGCTCTGAAAGCGTTCGACACCATCTTCGTCATCAGCAACGGCGGCCCGGGCACGGCCAGCGAAACGCTGAACATCTTCTTGTACCAAACCGCCTTCGCCTACTACAACATGGGCTATGCCAGCGCCATCACGGTGGTTTTCTTCATCATTATCCTGCTGATAAGCCTGCTGCTGTTCTCCGCTCGCCAGAAGGAGGCCATGCCATGAGCGCCGGACCCATTTCAAAAGGGCGTCCGGCTTTCAACTTCGGCCGCGTCGCGGGCAAAATCGGCTTTGGCCTTGCAGTCTTCGCCCTCATCTCGCCGGCCATCCTGGTGTTCCTCTGGATGCTCTCGTTGGCGCTGAAGAACGAGGTGGACAACATGGCGTTCCCGCCGGTGTTTATCCCCAACCCGCCAACGCTCGCCAACTTCTACGACGTGTTCGATAAGAACGATTTCGTGGGATACGCCTGGAATTCGATCGTCGTTTCGTTCAGCGCTACCAGCCTCGCTCTGCTGCTCGGCGTGCCCGCCGGCTTCGGCATCGCAAAATCCAAAGCCTCCCGCGCCGCCGCGCTGATCATGATCGCGCGCGTCACGCCCGGCCTGTCATACCTCATCCCGCTGTTCCTGATCTTTCAGTGGATGGGACTGACCGGCACGCTAACCCCCATCATCATCACCCATCTGGTGATCACGGTGCCGATTGTGGTGTGGGTGATGATCGGCTTCTTCGAAGGCCTGCCGAGCGAGCTGGAGGAAGCAGCCCTGGTCGACGGCGCCACCATTTGGCAGGCATTCCGCTATGTGGCGCTGCCTTTGGCGCGGCCCGGGATCACGGTCGCGACAATCTTGTCGTTCATTTTTAGCTGGAACAACTTCATTTTTGGAGTTGTGCTGGCCGGACGAACCACGCGAACCTTGCCCGTTGCCATCTACAATGTGCTTACCTTCGAACAGGTCAGCTGGGGGCCACTGGCAGCGGCAGCCCTTCTGGTCACGGCCCCAGTACTTCTGCTCACATTATTGATGCAGAAGGAGATTGTGGCCGGCCTCACTGCGGGCGGCGTGAAGGGCGGCTGAGCCGTCCTTCACGCCACACGCAACGGTCATGCTAATCTTAACCGTTGGCAACCTTGCGACCCGCGGTCTCGATAGCCGCCGGCTTCTTCACTGCGGTCGCCTCGGTCATGATGCCACGCAAGTCACGCAGGAATGCGGTGCCCTTGAGGGTGCGCTGCACCAGCACGCTGCGACGATCCATCGGATCGACCTTGCGGCGAGCAAGATCGAGCTCGCCGAGCCGATCAAGCGCGCGAGTGATAGCAGGCTTGGACACGTTCAGTTCCGCGGCCAGACCACGGACGGTATGGGCGCCTTCCTGCAAGTAGCAGGTCAGAAACACGCCAAGCTGACGTGCGGACAGATCCGGGCCATCGCGGCGCACGAGGGCGACGACGGTATCCCGGAGGATGCCCACGAGTTGGTCGGACGAGGGGGCGGATGCCAT
>JAYTHH010000005.1:0-2180 GCA_043732745.1 Rhodospirillales bacterium | reverse complement strand
GGCAGGCTGGGTGACCGCGCGGTGTCATCGCTCACGCTGTTCGACCTCCATCCGCCCGCACCTGTTCAGGCCGGGTTCCCGGTTCATTGCGTGGGCGGCGACGTGGCCGAGTTGCCGAACGTTGCGATTCCAGACGGCACTGACGTGGTGTTTTATTTCGCAGCGGTGGTGAGTGCGGCGGCCGAGGCCAATTACGATCTGGGACGGAGGGTCAATCTGCGGGGCAACGACGCGGTGATCGATGCGTGCCGCAGGCTGGCGTCGCCGCCGCGCTTGGTGTTTACCAGCTCCGTGGCAAGCTTTGCCGGCGGGCAGCGGGCAATGCTGGCCGACGACGCGCGGCAGATGCCGACCAACTCCTACGGCGCGCAGAAGGCGGCGGCCGAGATTATCTTGTCGGATGCCAGCCGGCGCGGCTTTCTCGATTTGGTCAGCGTCCGTCTGCCCACGATCTGCATCCGGCCCGGTGCGCCCAACAAGGCGGCCAGCAGCTTTGTCTCGGCGATCGTGCGCGAGCCTTTGCTGGGATTGCACACGACATTGCCGGTGCTGGAGAATTTCGCGGTGTGGATCGCAAGCCCCGCGCATGCGGTGGCCTGGCTGCTGCACGCGGCTGCGATGGACACCGCGCCCATGGGGCTCGATCGCGGTATCAACCCGCCGGGCCTCAGCGTCACCACCGGTGCCATGTTGGACGCGATGGAAGCGGTGCGCCCAGGCACACGGGCCTTGGTGACGGCGTCTTTCGATCAGACGGTGGCGGATATCGTCGGCACCTGGCCCGCTGCATTCGCGCCGGTTCGCGCGCCCGGCCTCGGATTTGCGCCACATGGCGATCTGCGCGGGCTGATCGAGGAATTCCTGGCGCATGATCTGGCGCCGACAAGGGCGATGCGTGGCATTTGAGTCGCAGGACCGGGACCTTGCGAAAAAGAAACCCGATTTGTTCGAAAAAACATCTTTGTTGACATGATGTTTACATGATTGGCGTCTAACCTGAAGGCGCACCGCAATCGCGGATGCGGTTCAGAGAGGCTAACGCCAGCTTCCATGGCGCGTTTGTTCGACACGGCCGGCGTTCGCCCGGCTGACCGGAGTGGCTCGCGTACTCGCCGAATTTTCGGGGAGTGGCTTTTGCACGTCCCGCAAACGATGCGCGCCTTTGTTCGCGCGGATGAGCTTTGGCTCGTCGTGCTGGCCGCCATCGTTGGCATCGTCGGCGGATTGGCGGTGTTTTGCATGGGCGAGATCACCCAGCAGATGCATCGCGTGCTTTTCGGCCTGGAAGGGCGGGACCGGCTGTCCGGGCAGGTGGAGATCAACGGGCTTCGCGCGATCGCCGTGCTGTGTGGCGGCGGGCTGGTGGTAGGGGCCTTCGGCTGGTGGGCGACGCGTCGCTGGCCGCGCCGGGCGATCGACCCGATCGAGGCGAATGCCCTGCATGGCGGCCGCATGTCGCTCAACGACAGCCTGATCGTGGTGACGCAGACTTTGCTCTCCAACGGCTTTGGCTCGTCCGTGGGGCTGGAGGCCGGTTATACCCAGATCGGCTCGGCGCTTGCGTCGCGGCTGGGGCGGATGTTCCGGGTGCGGCGCAACGATCTGCGGCTGCTGGTGGGCTGCGGCGCGGCTGCGGCCATCGCGGCAGCGTTCAACGCGCCTTTGACCGGTGCGTTTTATGCGTTCGAGCTGGTGATCGGCACCTATTCGCTGGCCACGCTGGCACCGGTGGTCGTGGCATCGATCACCTCTGTGACCATTATTCGATTGATCTCACTGGACCAGTTGGGCTTCGACATCCGCGCGCCGTCGACGATCGAGCCAGTGAACTATTTGCCGATCCTGGCTCTGGCATTGTGCTGCGCCCTGGGTGGCATCCTGCTGATGCGCGGCGTGACGTTGACGGAGGAGCTTTTTCGCAAGTCCGGCGTGCCGATCTGGGCCAGGCCCGCGATCGGCGGCATTGCGGTGGGCGGGCTGGCGCTGATCAGCCCGCAGGTGCTGTCGTCCGGTCATGCAGCGCTGCAGATCGGGCTCGATGCGCCCTACAGCATGAGCATGATTGCAACGCTCATTGTGCTGAAGTCGCTGGCATCGGCAATCTCGTTGGGGTCGGGCTTTCGGGGTGGGTTGTTCTTCGCCTCGCTGTTCATTGGCGCCATGGTCGGAAAACTGTTCGC
>JAYTHH010000004.1:0-2181 GCA_043732745.1 Rhodospirillales bacterium | reverse complement strand
GCGATTACGGATGCGGCGGAAACCTGGACGGCGACCCGAACGGGCCGCCATCTCTGCCTCTCAGCCAGGTCTTACTTGTAGATCGCGGCACCTGATGCGTCCTTGATCTCCGCTTTCCAGGAGCTGCGAACAGCGTTCTGTATAGCGGTCGGCAGTGCGATGTATTCGGCAGCCTTGGCCATCTCGCCACCATTCTTGTAGGCCCAATCGAAGAATTTCATGACGTTTGCGCTGCGTGCGGCGTCTTTCGGATCCTTCGGCAGCAGGATGAACGTGGCCGACACGATGGGCCATGAGGTGGCGCCCTGGGTGTCGATCAGGCTCACGGCGTAGTTCTTGGCACTTGCCCAGTCGCCATTGCCGGCAGCGGCGGTGAAGGCGGCCAATGTCGGATCGACGAAGCTGCCGGACTTGTTGCGGAGCTGCGTGGTGGTCAGCTTGGCGGAGGTAGCATAGGCGTTCTCGACATAGCCGATGCCACCGGCAACCTGCTTTACGGACGCAGCAACGCCGTCATTGCCCTTGGCACCATCGCCGGTCGGCCACTTCACAGAGGCGTTGGCGCCGATCTTTTCTTTCCACTCGGGCGACACGGCCGAGAGGTAGGAGGTGAACACGAAGGTCGTGCCCGAGCCGTCGGCGCGATAGACCGGGGCGATGGCAGTGCTGGGCAGCGTGATGCCACGGTTGAGCTCGACCAGCTTGGGGTCGTTCCACTTGGTGATCTTGCCGAGATAGATGTCGGCTAAGATCTCGCCGGTCAATTTGATCTTGTTGCTGTCGATACCCTTGAGGTTGATGACGGGAACCACGGCGCCCATCACGGCCGGGAACTGCAGCAGCTTCGCGGCATCAAGCTTGGCGGCATCCATGGGCGCATCCGAGGCGCCGAAATCGACAGTGCGGTTAACTATCTGGTTCTGACCGCCGCCAGAGCCAATGCCCTGATAGTTCAGCTCGATACCGATTGCCGTCTTCGCGGCTTCGCCCCATTTAGCGTAGATTGGCGCGGGGAATGTGGCGCCGGCGCCGGTGATCTGCTGGGCCTGGGCGGCGGCAGCGAACGAAACGGTCGCCAGGGCAAATGCCAGGGCTGTTGATGAAAGCTTCATGGATCCTCCGTTGGGTCTGGTCCGGATATCCGGGCAGGATGCCGGGAGGCCGGTGGAAACCGGCCTCACCTTTTCGTCAGCGAGACGCAATCTACGCAGACACCGCGACCGGAAAATTTCAGTTTGATGAAGCTTTTATGACACTGAGCTTGTCCGGATGTCCTGGCGACTTGTTGACATCGGAATCGGTAATCGCGTGCGGATCAGGGCGCGAACGGCACCGCCAGGCGGCGCAGCAATGGCAGCGGACGCTCGGCCACCGGGCGAGTGTCGAGGCCGCCGTGAAGCTTGAGGACCGACACCCATACAGCAGCATCCTGGCCCTGCGGCAGGTCGACCGAGGTGACACCGCAGCGGACAAGATTAAGGAACTGATCCGGCAGCGGATGGCCGGTGGCGCGGATTTCGCCGGTGTAGCCGCGATGTTCGCGCAATGCGCGCATCTGCGTAAAGCCGCGGCCGTCGCGGAATTTCGGGAAGGCGATCGCGACCAGGGCCAGCTTAGACAGCAAGGGCGCAAGCGCGGCCAGATCGTCTTCCGGGCTGATCAGGGCACCGATGCCGCCTTGCAGCGCCAGGGAGGCGGGCTCAGCGAGCAGGCGGGCGAGCGGTAGGATGATGGGGCCGGCATCGGGCAGCGGCGCCTCTGCCGCAAGCGTGGTCCAGGCATTCGAGATCGGCTGGCCGGTGCGGTCGATGACAATGTCGGCGATGACAGGTAAGACCGGGAGTGTGACGGTTTCAGCGCTGGCCATCGCGTGCGGCCTCCTTGAATTTGGCCATGCCGATACGGCGGAAGGTGTCGATGAACAATTCGCCGGGGCTGCGCTCGGCAAGATAGACGCCCACCACTGTCTCGATCAGGTCCGGCACCGCTTCGGCCGGCACCGCGGCGCCGATCAACTGGCCGAGAGCGGCCTTCTCGTCGGCCGCACCGCCGAGGGTGATCTGGTATGCCTCCTGGCCGTGTTTATCGACGCCGAGGATGCCGATATGGGCGACGTGATGATGCGCGCAGGCGTTGATGCAGCCGGAAATGTTGATGTGCAGTTCGCCTATGTCGTGCTGG
>JAYTHH010000003.1:0-7483 GCA_043732745.1 Rhodospirillales bacterium | reverse complement strand
TGGCGAGGGGTCGGCCACACACAACCTACGCCAGATTGCGATAGTTGAGCGGCAAGGCTGCAGCCGTCTACGGCTTGGGCGCGACCAGCATTGCGCCGAGCGATTTGCCGCCGAACAGGTGGACGTGGAAATGCGGCACTTCCTGGCCGGCGTTCTCGCCCATGTTCGACAGCACGCGGTAGCCGGGCGCTTCCAGGTCGAGGCCGCGTGCCACGCTGGCCACGGCGCGGAAGAAACCGGCGATTTCGGCGTCTGACGCGTGGGTGGTGAAATCGGCGATCGAGACATAAGGACCACGCGGGATCACAAGTATGTGGACCGGTGCCAGCGGGGCGATATCGTGGAAGGCCACGGCGAAGTCGTTCTCGAACACCCGACGCGATGGGATCTCGTCGCGCAGGATGCGGGCGAATATGTTGCTGTTGTCGTACTCGCCCAGGCCTTTGACCGCCATCATATGCTCCCTGCTTACGGAATCTTGGTGGTTCCAAGCCCGAACGCCATAGACAGCTTCTGCGCGCGGGCGGCCTTTTCGGCAATGCCAGACACGCCCTGGCGACGCTCCAACTCCGCCCACACCTCATGCGCCTCCACGTTGCCGTCCACCCACACCACCAGCAGGTGATAGAGCACGTCGGCACTCTCGGCGATCAATGCAACGCGGTTGCCGGCGACCGCCTCGATCACGCATTCCACGGCTTCCTCGCCGAATTTTTGCGCCACTTTGGCCGAGCCGCGCGACAGGAGGCGGGCGGAGTGGCTGACCGACGGGTCGGCACCCTTGCGGCCGGCGATGGTGGCGTAAAGGCGGTCGAGCACATCCACGCCGCTCTCGCCCGGCGCCATCACTCGCGTGAGGGCCGCGGGCAGCTTGCGGGGGCTGGCTTTTTTCGCGCGCGGCTTGGACTTCTTCGCTGTCAGCACTGTCTTGGCCTTCTTGGCGGTCGGGACCGTCTTGACCTTCTTGGCAGCCGGGACCGTCTTGACCTTCTTCGCAGCCAGGACCGTCTTTGCCTTCTTCTCGGGCGAAGCTGCCTTGGAAGGAGCCTTTGTGGATTTCGCCATGCCTTTCTCTCAGGCCGCCAAAGCGGTCGATGGGGTGATTCGCACCGGAAGGCCAGCATTCCCAAGGGCCTGCTTGACCTGGGCGACCGTGAAAGTGCCGAAATGGAACACGCTGGCGGCCAACAGGCCGGTAGCACCCGCGCGGGCCCCGTCGACAAAATGCTGCAATGTGCCGACGCCGCCCGAGGCGATGACGGGAATGCGCACCGAGCAACAGACCGCGTGCAGCAGATCTAGATCGAAGCCGCGGCCGGTGCCGTCCCGGTCCATGCTGGTCAACAGGATCTCGCCGGCGCCCAGGCTGGCCACTTCGCGCGCCCAATCGAGCACGTCCCGCCCGGTATCGGTGCGGCCACCATGACTGAACACCCGCCAATCATTGCGGTTGACCTGCTTGGCGTCGATCGCCACCACCACGCATTGGCTGCCGAATTTCTGCGCGCCCTCGCGGATCAGCTCCGGCCGCGCGAGTGCTGCCGAGTTTATCGAACATTTGTCCGCACCGGCCAGCAGCAGGCGACGCATGTCGTCCGTGCTGCGGATGCCGCCGCCCACGGTCAGCGGCAGGAACACCTGCGCCGCAGTCCGGCCGACGACGTCCAGAATGGTGTCGCGGTTCTCGTGACTGGCGGTGATGTCGAGGAAGGTGAGCTCGTCGGCACCGGCGGCGTCATACAGTTTCGCCTGCTCCACCGGGTCCCCGGCGTCACGCAGTTCCACGAAGTTGACGCCCTTGACGACGCGTCCGTCCTTCACGTCCAGACAGGGAATGACGCGCAGTTTCAGCACCAAAGTTCTCCTTACGGTTTGGGATAACGGCATTATGGGAATCTAACCCAAAGATAATAAATCGGATATGAAACCTTCATCGCCGCAGTCAGATTCTGGCACTTTATCAAGTGCAGTCCGGGTGTTGTTGTCGGTCAAAGGATGCCGGGCGCAAGCGATGAATGGACATATGAGCCCAGAATTCGCGCTGTCCCCAACAATACGAGGATTGATCCGGTTATTACGATAGGATCGTAAGCGCCTTGCTGGGGTCGACCCGGCCGTCATACAGCGCGCGCCCGATGATCACGCCTTCGATTCGCGGAATTTTTGCGTCGCGCAGCGCCACCAGATCCTCGAGTGAGCCGACGCCGCCGGAAGCGATCACCGGGGTGGAGATGCTGGCCGCCAAGGCGGCGGTGTGCGGGATGTTCAGACCGCCCAGCATGCCGTCCCGGGCAATGTCGGTGTAGATCATGGCGGACACGCCAACGCCTTCGAAATGCCGCGCCAGCTCGCCGGCCTGCACGCTGGAGGTCTCGGCCCAGCCCTCGGTGGCCACAAATCCGTCCCGCGCATCGATGCCAACGGCGATGCGGCCGGGGTAGTTGCGGCAGGCCTCGATCACCAGGGACGGATTCTTGGCCGCGGCGCTGCCGAGGATCACGCGGGTGACGCCGGCGGTGAGCCAAGCCTCGATGCCGGCGAGGTCGCGGATGCCGCCGCCGAGCTGCACGGGGATGGTGACATTGGCCAAAATTGCTGAAACCGCTTCGCCGTTGACCGGTTTACCGGCGAAGGCACCGTTGAGGTCGACAACATGCAGCCAGGCAAATCCCGCGTCCTGCCAGGCGCGGGCCTGGGCACCGGGGTCTTGGGAATACACGGTGGCGTCGGCCATCTCGCCGCGGCGCAGACGCACGCAGGCTCCGTCCTTCAGGTCGATGGCGGGATAGGCGGTGATCATCCGACGATCCGGCCTCCGGGTTGCAGCAGCTTGAAATAGAAAATCCCGCGAACGGTCTTGCCTGTGACGCGGGCATAGGCGGGGTGGGTGCCCCAGGCGACGTAGCCGAGGCTTTCATACAGTGCGATGGCGGCGGTCTGGGATTCGCGAACGTCCAGATTGAGGACGTGATAGCCGAGCGCGCGGGCGCCGTCCTCGACGCGCTGCGTCATCATGCGGGCCAGGCCGTGGCCGCGGGCGTAGGGGGCGATGAAAGAGTGCATCAGCGTTGCGGCGAAGGCCTGCGCCTCGTTGTTGCGCGGCGGGCGGACGAGCTGGACGGAGCCGACCATCACGCCGTCCAGCCGGCAGACGAACAGTTCGCGCTCGGGCACCAGCAGCAGACCGCGGAAATAGCGTTCCAGCGCGAGGCGGCCGGGGGGGGCGACCCAGCCGAAGCCGCCGCCATCGATGATCGCGGCGTCGGCAGCCTCGCACAGGGCGGCCAGATCCTCATCCGAGACGTCGGCGATCCGTTCGACGGCCACGACATGGGTGGGGCTGTAGGACATCAGGGGGTCCAGCGCAGGAAGTTGCGCAGGATGCGGATGCCGACATCCTGGCTTTTTTCCACATGGAACTGAGTACCGGCGCGGTTGCCCTGCGCCACCATGGCAGGGACCGTTCCGCCGTAGTCGGTGGACGCTAGCAGCTCGTTCGGATCGCCGCCGCTCAGTGCGTAGCTGTGGACGAAATAGACGTGGTCGTCGGGGCTGAGGCCTTCCAACAGAGGGTGGCTGCCGGGTTTGAAGTTCAAGCCATTCCAGCCCATCTGCGGCAAGCGTAGCGGGTGCGGCGGAGCCATTTCAGTGATCTCGCCGGAGATCCAGGCGAAGCCGGGGGTTACGGTATGTTCGAGGCCACGTTCGGCCATCAGCTGCATGCCGACGCAGATGCCCAGGAACGGCGCGCCATTGGCCACGCGGTCGAACATCGCCGATTGCAGGCCCTGGATGCGGCCGAGCCCTGCGGCACAGTCGGCAAACGCGCCTTGCCCCGGCAGCACGATGCGGTCGGATTGCATCACGACGGCGGGATCGGCGGTGATGGCGATCTCGGCGGCCAGGCCTTCCCGCTCGGCGGCGAGCGCCAAAGCCCGCCAGGCGGAGGCGAGGTTGCCGCTGCCGTAGTCGATGACGGCGATTTTCATCCGACAGCATCCGGCGTGAGATCCGGCCGGCGGGCCAGCAGACGGGCCAGCGCGCCGTCGAAGCTGCTCGCCGCGATCACATGCACCAGCGTGTAGCCCCGCAGCCCGAGCGCCAGGCGGCGCAAATCATGGCCGAACAGGCCGTTGACGAAGGCGGCGATTACCAGTGCCCAATCAGGCGCGAACAGGCCCAGCGCCAGATCGACCGCCAGCACGATCGCAGCAAAGATCCAGGCACCGCTCGCCGCGAGCCATAGTGGGCCGAAGACGAAGCCGCCCCACGAAAACCCCTCCGGCACCAGCACTGGGCTGCGTTGGGGCGCGGTGAAGGCGGTATAGATTTTCACAACGCGCCCTTGGTTGACGGCACCACGCCGCCAAGCCGCGGGTCGATGGTGGTGGACTGGCGCAAGGCGCGGGCGACTGATTTAAAGCAGGCTTCCGCCACATGATGCGCGTTGGTGCCGGCCAACTGGCGGATATGCAGTGCGATCAGCGCATTGGCGGCCAAAGAGCGAAAAAATTCCTCAAACAGCTCGGTGTCCATCTCGCCGACTTTCGGGCGGTTGAATTCAACGCTCCACGCCGTGTAGGCGCGGCCGGAGATGTCGATCGCGGCCTCCACCAGCGCTTCGTCCATCGGCACCACGGCGTGGCCAAAGCGGGTGATGCCACGCTTTGCGCCCAGCGCCCTGAGGATGGCCTGGCCCAGCACAATGCCCACATCCTCGGTGGTGTGGTGGAAATCGATATGCAGATCGCCCACCGCCTTCACCTCCATATCGAACAAAGCGTGGCGGCACAAAGCCGTCAACATATGGTCGAAGAACCCGATGCCGGTGGCGATCGAGCCCACGCCCGTGCCATCGAGATTCAGCGTGATGATGATGTCGGTCTCGGCCGTCTTGCGGCTGATGGTTGCGATGCGTTCCATGCGGCATGCACTAGCCGAAAACCCGGCTTCCCCGCAAACGGCTTGCAGCGGAGCAGCGCGCGTCCCATCTGCCAGCCCTATGAACACATTATCCCCGAACAATTCCGATCTGGTGGGCTGGCACGGCACCACCATCCTTTGCGTCCGTCGCGGCAACAGCGTAGCCATGGCCGGCGACGGCCAGGTGACGTTGGGCCAGACAGTCATCAAGGGCACCGCCCGCAAGGTGCGACGCATCGGCAACGGCAGCGTGATCGCCGGTTTCGCCGGCGCCACCGCCGACGCTTTTACACTGCTGGAACGGCTGGAGGCCAAGCTGGAACGCTTCCCCGACCAGCTTGAGCGCGCCTGCGTGGAGTTGGCGAAGGACTGGCGGACTGACCGCTATCTGCGTCGCCTAGAGGCCATGATGGCGGTGGCCGACGCCGATCATTCATTCACGCTCACCGGCCAGGGCGACGTTTTGGAGCCGGATGACGGAATCATCGCCATCGGCTCCGGCGGCAACTACGCGCTTTCGGCCGCCCGCGCGTTGATCGAATTTCCGGAGTTGTCGGCCGAGGAGGTCGCCCGCCGCGCCATGCGGATCGCCGCCGATATCTGCGTCTACACCAATTATTCGCTCGTTGTGGAAACCATCTGATGGACGCCCAATTGCCAGGCTCTTCGAGCATGCCCCCGATGTTCACCCCGCGTGAGATCGTGAGCGAGCTCGACCGTTTCATCGTGGGGCAAGCCGACGCCAAGAAGGCCGTGGCCATCGCATTGCGCAACCGCTGGCGCCGGCAGCAGCTGCCGGAGGGCATGCGTGAGGAAGTGGTACCGAAGAACATCCTGATGATCGGGCCGACCGGCGTGGGCAAAACCGAGATCGCCCGCAGGCTCGCCAAGCTGGCGCAGGCGCCGTTCATCAAGGTGGAGGCCACGAAGTTCACCGAGGTCGGCTACGTCGGCCGGGACGTGGAAAGCATCGTGCGCGATCTGGTGGAGGTCAGCATCACCATGCTGCGCGATAGCAGCCGCAAGGGCGTGCAGGCGAAGGCCGAGCTGGCGGCTGAGGAACGCTTGATCACGGCCCTTTGCGGCGAACACGCAGCGGCCGACACGCGCTCGAAATTCCGTCGCATGCTGCGCGCCGGCGAGCTGGAAGACCGGGAGATCGAGATTGCGGTGGCCGAGCCGCAGGGGCCGGGCGTGGATATGTCCAACCTGCAGCCGGGCCAGGCCATCAACCTGGGCGATATGATGAAGGGCATGTTCGCCCGTCCCGCCACTGAGAAGAAGATGACGGTGGCCAGCGCCCGCGCGGCCTTGGCGCGAGAAGAAGCCGACAAGCTGCTCGACAACGACAGCCTGACGCGCGAGGCACTGGCCCATGCCGAGGCCAACGGCATCGTGTTCCTCGACGAGATCGACAAAATCTGCGCTCGCAGCGAAGGCGGCGTGCGTGGGGCCGATGTGTCTCGCGAAGGCGTGCAGCGTGACCTGCTGCCGCTGATCGAAGGCACCACCGTCACCACCAAGCACGGCCCGGTGAAGACCGACCACATCCTGTTCATCGCGTCCGGTGCATTCCACGTCGCCAAGCCATCTGATCTGCTGCCGGAATTGCAGGGCCGCCTGCCGATCCGCGTGGAGCTGGCGCCGCTGTCGCGCGACGACCTGAAGCGGATTCTGGTGGAGCCGGAGCATTCGCTGCTCAAGCAGTATCAGGCGCTTATGGGCACCGAGGGCGTGACGCTGCATTTCACAGACGAGGCGGTGAGCAGCCTCGCCGGGCTGGCCGCCGATATCAACGAGCGCGTAGAGAATATCGGCGCACGACGGCTGCACACGGTGCTGGAGAAGCTGCTGGAGGAAATCAGCTTTACCGCGACTGACCGCGCTGGCAGCACCGAGACGGTGGACGCCGCCTATGTGCGCGACCGGGTGGCGCCGCTGGCAACGAAGGGGGATTTGAGCCGGTTTATTCTGTGAGCGGCGCAGATGGGGCGTGGGGGTCATTCTATCGAATGGGTCGTTGGCCAAGCTGGGCGTCGAAAAAGGCGACACGCTAAACGTGGTCGACCAACCGGATGGCGTTCCGCTGACGGTCAGCGATCCGGACTTCGAGGCGCAGATGGCGGAAGAACGCGTGAAAATGAAGAAATGGCGCCACGTAGTGCATGAACTGGCGAAATGACGATTTGGCTCGCCCGCCAGGTCGTCGTCGCCATTTATGAAATCTAACTGGTTGCACATGGCGGTGGAAGTGGCATACGGGAAGAGGATCTTCTTGATCGCGCACTGGCTCAGCCGCCGAACGGCGCTGGCTATGATGAGCCCGGCATCGCGGAACTGGCGGCCATTTGCGCGCTAGCGATTATCCGCAATCAACCCGTTTATCGACGGCAACAAGCGAACGGGGTTCGCAGGGATGATGGCGTTTTTGGCACTGAACGGCGTGACGTTCGATCCGCCATAGGCCGAGGCAACGGTTACGATTTTAAAGTTGGCCGGCAGTCAGCTTGGTGATGAGGATTTCATCGCGTGGGTGCCGCGACACTGCGTCGTTCCGCCA
>JAYTHH010000002.1:0-20713 GCA_043732745.1 Rhodospirillales bacterium | reverse complement strand
GGCCGTATAGGCTGAGGCCGATGATGGTGTGCCAGTCGAGCAGCTGGGCCATCAGATCCACGGCGCGTGAGCCGGATTTGAGCAGGGTCTGCGCGCCCATGCTGACCGTGATGGCCGATAGCAGCAGAATCCAGGACGGGTTCACGCGGCGCGGTCCATCTGCGTGGGCTCGGGGGCGTTGCGCAGCACGGCGCGGACGGCGCCCTGCGGCTTGCCGTTGGCGGACAAGAAGGTGCGGCCGACATACTCGCCGAGCACGCCCAGGATCATGGACTGCACGCCGGAGACCAGGAGAATGACCGTCATCGTCGAGGCCCAGCCGGAGGGGGTGCGGTCGGTGGACAGTGCCTCGACGATGGTGGCGACAGCACCTGCGGTGCCGAGCATCGCCATGACGATGCCGAGCAGGATGGCGAGGCGGAGCGGGGCGAGTGAGAAGCTGGTGGCGAGGTTGAGCCAGAGCAGCACGAGCCTGCGAAGATTGTAGTTCGAGCGGCCCTCGGCGCGGGGTAGGTGCCTGACTTCGATGCTGTCGATCCGTTGGGTGACCTGCATGAGAAGACCGTCGACATACGGATAAGGTCCGCGATAGAGGGTGACTTCGCGAACCATTGGGGCCGCCATGCAGCGGAACGACGAAAGATAGAGGCCACGCGGCTTGTCCAGCAACCAGTCGGCGACGCGGTTCGCAAAACGGCTGCCGAGGTTGCGCCAGCCGGCGTGCTCCTTCTTTGCGTAGCGGGTGTAGACGACGTCCCAGTCGCCGAGGCGGGCGTGGTCGTAAAGTTTGACGGCTTCCTCCGGAGGGTTCTGCAGGTCGTCGTCCATGGTGATGACGTAGGCGCCGCTGGCGTGGCGCAGGCCGGTCATGACGGCGTTGTGCTCGCCGAAATTGCGGGAGTGCTCGACATAGATGACGGGAATGGCCGCGGTCTCGATTAGGGCACGGCAGACATCGCCGGAATTGTCCGGACTGCCGTCATTGACCAACACCACTTCCAGCCCGCCTTCGGGACGCAGTTTTGACAATGCGTCCACCAAGAGACCGACGGTGGCGGCGCCGCGATAGACCGGGACGACGATGGAAAGGCCCGGATTTGGGCGGTCGGTCATGGCGCAGGCTCCGAAGGGGGGCGAATGGCAACGGCGAGGATGGACCCGCCGGCGGGGAGCGGGAATGGCAGGCGGCGTTCGATGCGGGTGATGGCGTGCAGTGTGGCATCGAGCCATGGCGAAAAAGCGGCGACGTCGCTGGCGGCGTCGCCACGGGCCAATATTTTGCGTTGGGCGATCATGAGCGGCAGCAGAAGTCCATTCCAGTAGCTGGTTTTGATCTGTGTGAATCCGGCGTGGGCAAGCCACACGAGCAGTTCTGCAGGCGTGGTGCGGCGGGCGTTGTGGACACGGCGATCATGCGCCGAGGCCAGCCAGGCATAGGCCGGCATATTCAAAATCAGCGTTGCGCCGGGTTTGGCGACGCGGTGCAACTCTGCCAGAGCGGCCTGGGGCTGAACGGCTTCGTGGCACAGCACATCGGCTGATATGATGGCGTCAAAGCTGGCGTTCGGGAAAGGCAGGCTCATAATGGAGGCGGCTGCGATCGCGGCGCCGGATTTGGCGGCAGCCCGGTGGGCGGCCGATGGAAGAAATTCGATGCCGGCAAGCGAGAGATCGGGGCGCGCGCTGGCAAGCGCGGTGAGGAAGCCGCCGGTGCCGCAGCCGGCGTCCAGCACGCGGCCGGAGATGGGTGCCAATGCGTCGATCATGCGGGTGTGCAGGGCGCGGTACCACCACATCGTGGCCTCCGCCGCATCCATCAGAGCGTATTCATCGGCTTCCATGCGGCCTTGTGGCACGATCCCGCCATCACTTCGACGGCCATGGGATGAAGAATGGGGATTGAGTATGGCTTACCTTTCTGAAATCGAGCCAGCACGGGGCGTGGCGTTGGCCTGTGCGGATGGTATTCGCCGGATTGTGGCAGATAACCCGGGGCCGATGACGTATCACGGCACCAACACTTATCTGCTGGACGGGCCGGACGGGGTCAGCGTGCTCGATCCCGGGCCTGATGATGCGGCGCATTTGGCCGCAGTGTTGAGGGCGGCCGGGACCGTGGCCCGGATTCTGGTGTCGCACGGGCATCTGGATCATGTCGGCGGGTTGCCGGCGATACGGGCGGCGACGGGGGCGCCGGTGTTCGCGTTCGACCCGAAGCTGTCGCCGCATCATGTGATGCGGGATGGTTGCGTTGTGGCTGATTGGACGGTGCTGCATACGCCCGGTCATGCGGCCGATCACGTCGCCTTGGCGCGGGCGGACGGCGTGGTGATGACGGCGGATCATGTGATGGGTTGGTCAAGCAGCGTGGTCAGTCCGCCGGAAGGCGACATGGCGGCGTATTTCGCGTCGTTGCATCGCCTGCTGGCGCGGTCCGACCGGCTTTATCTGCCGGGGCATGGGCCTGCGATCGCCGATCCGGGGGGATATGCGCGGTTTCTGCTGGCACATCGGATGCAGCGCGAGGCGGCGCTTCTGGCGGCGCTGGACGATCGGCCGCAGGGTCCGCCGGCGCTGGTGGATGCGATCTATGCCGGGCTGGCGCCGCATCTGCACAAGGCAGCGCAGCGCAATGTTTTGGCGCATCTGCAGAAATTGCGTGGGGATGGGCTGGCGGCGGAACGGGACGGCGGCTGGGTGCGCGGCTGAAATTCTATTCGAGATGCCAACTGCGTTCGCGCAAGGTGGGCGTCTTGGTGCGGTTGCTACGGGCCGCGTCATCGAGCGCCAGCCAGGCGTGGAGCTGCTCCATGACCTTGCGGGTGGGGTAGGAAAGGTCGAGCGTCAGAGCTTCATCCACGCCATACCAGCGCAGATCCTCCAATTCGCCGGAGCCGGCCAGCGTGCCGTGGATCATGGTGGCGTTGACGATCAGGAACCTTGCGTCAAAGC
The DNA here is from genome assembly GCA_043732745.1 of Rhodospirillales bacterium. GTDB lineage: Bacteria > Pseudomonadota > Alphaproteobacteria > Acetobacterales > Acetobacteraceae > CAIQQQ01. Next base: position 17,761 of record JAYTHH010000002.1, on the reverse strand, counting down.
GTATCGGGCGGCCCTCGGGGGTGATAGCGCGGCACAGATAGTCGAAGCCCGAGAGATCTGGCGGCTGGCCGAGATGCAGGCCGGTCTCTTCGTCCAGTTCGCGGGCGGCAGCGTAGGCGAGCGCGCGGGCGTAGGCGGGGTTGGGGTCGAGTCGGGCGAGCATGCCGGGTCGGGGCGGCGCATGAATGGCCGAATGGCTGTCGTCGGGATCGACAGCGCCGCCGGGGAAGACCAAGTGGTTGGGCATGAATTTGTGTTGGGCTCCGCGCATGCCCATCAGCACGCGGGTATAGGTGGCGACGCCTTGCAGGACGAGCAGGCTGGCGGCGTCGCGTACGGGGGCAGGATCAGGATCGGTCATTGCGGGCGCTTTCTCATGGGCCAAACTTGCCGGCTGGGTGCTGGTGCGCAAGGGTTATGAACGCCTGACCTGGAGTCTGCATGACTGTCATTTCTCCTGCCGCCGCTCATTTGGCCCAGATTGCGGCGATCCTTCGCGGATGGGGAATGCCAGATGCGCAGGCCCGTGAGGCCGGCGAAATTTTGGGATACGCCGATCTGCATGGCATCGACAGCCATGGGATGTCGATGCTGCCTCCGTATGATCAGTGGCGGCGTGACGGAAAGCTTGATCTGGCGGCGGTGCCGTTTGTGGTGAAGGAGAGCCCAGTGTCGGCGCTGGTCGATGGCGGCGGCGGGCTGGGGCATGTGCCTGGGGCATTCGCGATGCGCCTGGCGGTTGCGAAGGCGCGGGTGAGCGGCATCGGTGTGTGCGCGGTGCGCAACACGGCGCATTTCGGCGCCTGTGGGTATTACGGGCTGATCGCGGCCGATGCCGGAATGATCGGGATGGTTTCCACATCAGCCTCGGGCGTGAGGGTGGCACCGACCGGTGGGGCGGTGGCGCGGCTGGGAACCGATCCATGGTGCTTCGCAGCGCCCGGCGAGGCCGGCCGGCCGTTTCTGCTGGATATGGCGACGACGACGGTGGCGTTCGGGCGGGTGCGCAACAAGGCCAACGATGGGTTGCCGACCCCGGCCGGCTGGGTGCTCGACGGACAGGGGCGGCCGAGCGTCGATCCCACGGTTGTGTCCGAGCGCGGCGGGTTCCTGACCTCGCTCGGCGGCACGGCCGAGAATTCCAGCCATAAGGGCTATGGGTTGGCGATGATGGCGGACATTCTGGCGGCCGGGTTGGCGGGCGAGAGTTTCCCGTCCGACCCGATGCATGCCAAGGGCGCGCGCGTGGGATTGGCGCATTTCTTCCTGGCGATGGACCCGGGGCTGTTTCGCGAGACCGATGACTTCAGGGCCGATGTGGCGCGGTTCGGCGAGGCGATGCGGGCCACGCCTCCGCTCGATCCCGATCGGCCCGTGATGGTGGCGGGCGATCCGGAGCGCGCGACGGCGGTTCGGCGTATGGCCGAAGGCGTGCCGATGGGGGACGGGCTGCGGGCGCAGATCCGGGCGCTGGCCGATGCTTCGGGAGCGGACTGGCTGCTGTGATCGGGCTTTTGGGAATTGTCGTGATGCTGGGACTGGCGTTCCCGTTCAGCGAGAATCGGTCGGACATCAGGGCGCGCACGGTGCTGGGCGTGCCGTTGTGGCTGGAGCGGCTGGCGAGCCTGCCGTTCCGGTCGCTGATGTGGCTAATCGGCATTCCCTGGTGCGAAACCGCTGCGCCAGGTGCGCTCATCGGCAACAGCACGAGATCTCCGCCCTGGGAATTCGCTCGCTGGTATCCGGTATGCTGGCCACCGGCACCAGCCGGGCCTGGGCGGGTATTCTCGGTTAGCTTGTCCTTGCGTTAAGGGCTTTCAGACGGCTATAGCGCGTCTTCGCATGACCGGTCGGGATCGGTCGCGCCACAGGAGCCACCACGATGAAGCCGGGCATTCACCCAGAGTATCACTACGTAACCATCATTCTGACCGATGGCACCGAATACCGGACGCGAACCTGCGCCGGCAAGGAAGGCGACGTGATGCGCCTGGACATCGATCCGAAGTCGCATCCGGCGTGGACCGGCGTGCAGCGTATGATGGACACTGGGGGCCAGGTAGCCAAGTTCAACAGGAAGTTTGCGGGCCTCGGCAGCAAGAAGGCGTAATATTTGCCTTTTGCATGGCTGGTCTGCCGGATCGAAGCGTCGTCCTCTTGAAGAAGGGGGCGGCGTTTTCCATTTGTAGTTGGTTCTAGGCGCCCATTTGGGGCTTTGGAGACTTTGAGCGCCGGCCCGACTGGGCGGCGCGACGTGATCTTTGCTTATCAAGCCCACCCTTGCTTATTCAAGAAGGTTTCAAACCATGACCACTCTGAATCTGTCCCCCCTCTTCCGCACTGCAATCGGCTTTGACCGTCTGGCCCGCATGGCCAACAGCGCCGCGGCCTCGGATCAATCATATCCTCCGTACAATATCGAGCGGACCGGCGAGGAGAGCTATCGCCTGACGATGGCCGTGGCCGGTTTTGGCCCTGACGAGATCGAGTTGACGGTGAAGGAGAACACGCTGCTGATCGCCGGCCGCGTGACGCCGGAAGCCGAGAAGACCGAGCTGCTGTATCGCGGTATCGCCGGTCGCGCGTTCGAGCGTCGGTTCGTGCTGGCCGACCATATCGTGGTCGATGGCGCCGATCTGAAGAATGGGCTGCTCTCCGTGGGCCTTAAGCGCGTGGTGCCGGAGGCGATGAAGCCGCGCCGCATCGCGATCAACGGCTCCGCGTCCAACGACGACACGGTGCAGGCGATTCAGGCCGCGTAAACTCTGATCACGCCGCGCGGCCGGCGGTCGCGCGGCGTGGTGGCTTTACCCATTCTTCTTGAAAAAGGCCTCAGCCACATCCCGGCTGCGGCCTTTTTTGTCGATATCGGCTTCGACGCGGGTGATCTCGGCGCGCAGCTCGTCGATGTATTCGCGCAATTCGCTGACCGACAGCCGGTCCAGCAGCAACTTCGCAAGGCGGGCTGGACGTGGTGGCGGAAGATCGTCGTCGAAGTTCATGATATTTCTCCATGCATGCCGGGTATGGGCGCATTGTGCTGCTTGACCCGCCGGTTGTGCGAGGTCCATATCGCGGACTTTCCCGCGTCCGCTGCCCAGAGGGTCAGCGTCGGTACGCGCGACCAGAGAGATGGATGCCATGACCCTGCCGTTGATGCCAAAGGCCACCGCTGTGTGGCTGATTGAAAAGACAGCCCTGACATTCACGCAGATCGCCGATTTCTGCGGGATGCACCCGCTTGAGGTCCAGGCCATCGCAGATGGCGAAGTGGCCCAGGGCATCGTGGGATACGATCCGGTGCAGAACATTCAGGTGACCGCCGCCGAGATCAAGCGCTGCGAAGCCGATGAGAGCCTGCGTCTGAAGCTGCTGGCGCCGGCGATGCCGCCGCCGAAGAAGGGCCGTGGCGCCCGCTATACCCCGGTGGCCAAGCGCAACGATCGTCCGGATGGCATTGCCTTTCTGATGCGCAACTATCCGCAGTTGACGGAAGCCCAGGTCGGCAAACTGATGGGGACCACCAAGGACACCATCCACAAGGTGCGCGACCGCACGCATTGGAATTCCTCGAATATCAAGCCTCGCGATCCGGTCATTCTCGGACTGTGCTCGCAGACCGATTTAAACGCCGCAATCACTGCCGCCAACGATCGCCTGGCGCGTGAGGGTCGTGTGGTGCCGCCGCCGCCGATGCCGGAGGCGGATGAGGCCGCGTAAGTCTGTCTGAAGTCTGATGAATTTCGTGTCGAAGCTTGTCCTCGGTGCCTTGCGGCCAACAAGCCCTCCTTCACTGGAAGGAGGGCTTGGATCTGGTTACGCGTCGCCGATTTTGATGCGGCTCATTTCTTCCTTGAGGCGCAGTTTCTCGAGTTTCAATTTGGACAGGGTTTCCGGGTCTGGTCGGGGACGATGGTCTTCCTCCGTGATCTTGGTGTCCAGACTGGCATGACGGGTCTTGAGACTCTCGAGACGGGACTGCAGGCTCATGGTGCCTCCTGTTCGCGTTTGGCGCGTCACGCTACGCGCAGTCAAAGCGTAACGCCGATGCGGTTGCAGATGCCATGGCAATCCGCACACAGGTTGGTACGGCGTGCCAGATCGCTCGATCGTGCCATATGGCCTTCCACGAAATGTGACAGGATTCCGGGATGCTGACCGACCGCGACTCTTTGCTGCGCAAGCTGCACGAACTGCGCAGTGAACACCGCGACCTGGACACGGTGATCGCGCGAGTGATCGATACCGGTCCGATGGACCAGCTGCATATCGCGCGGCTGAAGAAGCGCAAGCTGCTGCTGAAGGACGAGATCGCCTGGCTGGAGTCCCGGCTGATCCCGGATTCGATCGCGTGAGCGAGAAGGGCATGCAGGTGCCGTTGGTTGGCGTGATCATGGGCAGCCAGTCCGACTGGGCGACGATGGAGCATACCGCTGTGACGCTGGAGCGGCTGGGCGTGGCGTTCGAGACGCGCATCGTCTCGGCGCATCGCACGCCGGATCGCATGGTGGAATATGCGCGGGGCGCTGCGGCGCGCGGCATAAGGGTGATTGTGGCTGGTGCCGGTGGGGCCGCCCACCTGCCGGGGATGGTGGCGGCGTTGTGCGCGTTGCCGGTGTTGGGCGTGCCGGTCGAGAGCCGTGCGCTGAAGGGGGTGGATAGCCTGCTGTCCATCGTGCAGATGCCGGCCGGCATTCCGGTGGCCACCTTGGCGATCGGGCGTGCCGGGGCTGTCAACGCGGCATTGCTGGCGGCGGCGATCCTGGCCGGGACGGATGCGGCGCTTTTGGCGCGGCTGTCGGCGTTCCGCGCGGCGCAGACCGAGGCAGTGGCCGAAGCCCCGCAATGACCCAGCCTGGAGCCGGGCCGCTTTCGCCCAACAGCACGATCGGAATTGTGGGCGGCGGTCAGTTGGGACGCATGTCGGCGATGGCGGCAGCAAGGCTGGGCTATCGCTGCCATATCCTGACGCCGGAGGCGGAGAGCTGCGCGGGCCTGGTGTCGGCGGGCGTGACGCTTGGCTCGTACGAAGACCCCGCGGCATTGCGGGCGTTCGCGGCGCAGGCAGACGTGATCACCTTCGAATTCGAGAACGTGTCGGCCGAGGGGCTGGATCTGCTGGCGTCGCTCAAGCCGGTACGGCCATCGCCCGCGATCCTGCGGATCAGCCAGGACCGGATTGCCGAGAAATCGTTTTTGAACGGCATCGGCGTGCCGACCGCGCCCTGGCGTGAGGTGTGCAGCCTTGGCGAGCTTGAGGCGGCGGTGGCCGAGCTTGGCCTGCCGAGCATTCTCAAGACCACACGCGGCGGCTATGACGGCAAGGGCCAAGTGATGCTGCGAAGCCTGGACGATGTGCCGGTGGCGTATGATGAACTGGCACCGAAGCCATTGATTTTGGAGGGTTTTGTGGATTTTTCCTGCGAGATCAGCGTTGTGGTCGCGCGCGGTATCCTGGGCGACATCTCCGCGTTCGATGTGGTGGAGAACCAGCATCGCGACCACATCCTGGATGTGACGCTTGCTCCGGCGCGGATCGATGCGGATCTGGCGCTGGCGGCGCAGGCATTGGCGATGACAGTGGCGGAGCGGCTGGATCTGGTGGGTCTGCTGGCGGTGGAGATGTTCGTGACGTCCGACGGGCGGGTGGTGGTGAACGAGATTGCACCCCGTCCGCATAATTCGGGGCATTGGACGATCGATGCCTGCCCGATGAGCCAGTTCGAGATGCATATGCGGGCCGTGGCCGGGCTGCCGCTGCCGGCCGCTGTGAGGCATTCGGACGCGGTGATGAAGAATCTGGTGGGCGCCGAAGAGATCGGCCTGTGGCCTGACGTGCTGGCCACGCCCGGGCTCATCGGGCACCTCTATGGCAAGGCGGAGGCGCGTCCCGGCCGCAAGATGGGCCATGTGACACGGTTGTTCGCGCGCGGCGCGTTGCCCGGCGCGTTCGGTGTGTCCGACGCGCTGGCGCTGTTCAATCGTGGGTAGGGTTGCCGGATCTCCTGACCAGCTCTGACAGACACGTCTTGAACGCATCCAGCGAGATCCAGCGTTCGGCGGGGGTGCAATTGGGATCGCGGATGAGCGTGCCGCCACTGGCTGAAATGGCGCCGTCGATCATCAGATTGTCGGCAAGCGCCGCAAAATCCTCGATAAGCATGCCTTCATGGTCGGTTTTCGCCTCTACCCCAAGGAAGCTGTGGGTTCTGGCGGCAAAGTCGGTCGAGTCGTTGGTCCAGCCATAGACCGGCCGATTGAGCGCGCGCATGAAGCCGACTTCGAACACGGTGCCGACATCGGCGGAGGGGCCGCGGAACGGGGTGAGGTTGGCGACAAGGGCGGCGCAGGAGGCGATATGCACCTCGTTGCGCCTTGCCATGCGGAACGGCTCATGCAGCTTGCTCCAGGCCTCGGGTATATCAGCCAGGTCGTCGAGCGGGCTGACCCCGGTGAGGCCGTGGCTGATGCAGATGGCTTTCATGGCAGCGGCGCGGGCGTGGGGATCGGGAAGAAAAACGTCTGGGCCGGCAAGATAGACTCGCATCAGGCGGTGACGCGGGCCAGCCAAACGCCGGCCCGCGCGATGGCGTGGCGTGCGCCGCTGACGGCGCCGGACAGGCGCATGAAGCCGTGCAGCATGCCGCGGCAGGTCTCGATAGTGGTTGGAACCTCGGCCTCGGTGAGGCGGCGGCCCATGGCGAGGCCTTCGCAGGACAGCACATCCAACTCGGCGATCTGGATCATCACCGGGGGCAAGCCTGCGAGATTGGCGCGCAGCGGCGAAGCGAGCGGGTTGAGGCGGTCGGCATCGTCGCGCGTGTAGAGGTCCCAGTAGGTCATCATGCCGGTACGGGTGAGGCCGTAGCCTTCGGCGAATTCGCGGTAGCTGGGATGGGTGAAATCCGAAGAGGTCATGGGGTAGGGCGTCAGGATGCCACGCAGCACCGGGCCGCCGGCGTCGCGCAACATGAGGGCAGTGGCGAGTGCCAGGTTGCCGCCGGCGCTGTCGCCGCCGATGACGATGCGGGCGGGATCGATGCCCCATTCGGCGGCGTTCGCCGAAATGGCGCGCACAACGTCGGCACATTCCAGCAGCGCCTGCGGGAATTTCGCCTCGGGCGACAGGGCGTAGTCGACATTGATGGTGGCGAGGCCGGAGGCGGCGGAATACTCGCGCACCAGGCGGTCATGGGTGTCGAGCGAGGACCAGACCCAGCCGCCGCCGTGAAACCAGATCAGCACCGGCAGGGTTTCGACCTCGGTGGGGCGGTGCATGCGGCACAGCACGCGGCGGCCGCGGGCGAACACCCATTTTTCAGTCGTGCTGGCCATTGTGGGGCCACCCTCGGCCCAGATCAGATTCAGCCGATCGTTGATGGCGCGGCTGGCGTCGATCGGTGGGATGAGGGTGACGGAGGGCAGTTCGGCCGCGGCGGCATCCATGCGCTGCTTGGCCGCGCGCATTTCGGGGTCCAGCCGCTCATCCATTGTTCACCTCGTTCCGCCATTGTTTCGCTATAAGGCTGCCATGCGGCGATGATTCCGACCATGGCGATTGTTTCGTTATTTTGTTTGGTGTCGTTGGCGCGCCCTGGTGTCGCCGATGCGCCCTGGCGTCTCGGGCGCATCCTGGCGTAGCCGGCGCGATTGGATGCATGCATAGGCCCGCATGTGGGTTATGCTGCAGTGCAACACGAGTGTCATTTCATGCCCATCCATCTTGCCCTGAGCGCCGGCCGTTTTCGACCTGAATCGCTGTTTCGCCCTGAATCGGTGGCTGTGATCGGCGCCGGCAGCCAAGCCGGGCTCCAGGTGATGCATAATTTGCTGGCCGGCGGGTTCAAGGGAGCGGTGCTTCCGGTGGGGGCAGGGCTCGGGGCGGTCTCCGGCGTATTCGCCTATGAGGATATTGCCTCGCTGCCGATCGCGCCGGATCTTGCGGTGCTGTGCACCGATTCGCGACAGGGAGGTGGTGAAGTTTCGGATCTGTTCGCGGCCCTGGCACGCCGCGGCACCCACGCTGCTGTGGTGATCGGCATGATGGATGGACTGGCCGTGGCGGCCAAGGCGCATGGGGTGCGGGCCTTGGGTCCTGGCTCGTTCGGCATATCGGTGCCCGCCATCGGCCTGCATGCCACGCGTTCGCATATGTTGCCGCATGCCGGCCGGGTGGCGCTGGTGTCGCAGTCGGCGGCCCTGTGCCGGGCCGTGCTGGATTGGGCCGAGCCGAACGGCGTGGGCTTCAGCCATGTGGTGGGCGTGGGCGGCAATGCCGACATGGGCTTCGCTCCGGTGCTGGACTGGCTGTCGCGCGATGCCGGCACCGGGGCAATCCTTCTGGATATTCGCATGATCCGCAACCGGCGGATGTTCCTGTCGGCGGCGCGGGCGGCGTCGCGGCTGCGGCCGGTGGTGGCGATGCGGGCGGGCGGGCGGCTGCTGGACCCGACCGGAGCTGTCGATGCGGCGTTCGAGGCCGCGTTGCGCAGGGCCGGCGTGCTGGTGGTGGATCGGCTGGAAGATATGTTGGCAGCAGCCGAGACGCTGACCCGGGCGCGTCCGGCGCGGGGGCCTGGGCTTGCGATCGTGACCAACGCGATCGGGCCGGCGCAGATGGCGGCGGACGCGGCGTTGCGCGACGGGATGCAACTGGCGGAGCTGTCGGTGGAGACGCGCGAGGTTCTGCGCCTAGCGGTGCCGCGCGCGTTTGGGCCGGCGAATGCGTTCATGGAGCCGTCGCGGGGCGCCGATATCGTCTATGTCGGCACCGAGAACCCGATCAAGCTGGCTGAAGCGGCGGCATTGCTGTCGGGCGCACGGGAGGTCGGCGGGGTGCTGGTGATGCATGCGCCGACCGGCGAGGCCGACGGGGCGGGGATTGCCGCGATCGCCGCGGCGTCCAGCACGATGAAGGCGCCGCTGCTGGCCTGTGTGATGGGGGAGACCACGGGCGCCGGCCATCGGCGTATCCTGGCAGCCGCGGGGGTTCCGGTATTCGCCACGCCGGAGCAGGCGGTGCGCGGCTTTCGTCATCTTGTCCAGGATCGAAGGAACCGGGCGGCGGCGCGGGAACTGCCGCCATCTGCCGTGCTCAGCCTGGCGCCGGATCGCGCCCGGGTGCGCGCGATTTTCGACGAGATCCTGGCGGCGGGGCGCCTGACCTTGTCGCAGGAGGAGGCACTGGCGGTGCTGGCCTGCTACGGTATCGCCGTGGTTCCGACCCGTCCGGTGCGGACGGCGGACGAGGCGGTTGCAGCGGCTGATGCTCTGGGCTTTCCGGTGGTGCTCAAGCGTCGCCGTCTGGCCCGGCCGGAGCCGCATGTAGGGGCTCGGCTGATGCTTGGACTGGTGGATGCCGAGCAGGTTCGCGATGCCGTTCGGGTTATGCAGGCGGCGCCGGACGGGCTGTTGCTGCAGCATCAGGCTCCTCGTGCACGTGAGCTGCGGGTAGCGGTTGGCGACGACACGACCTTTGGGCCCACGATCAGCTTCGGCCAGGGCGGCACCGCGTTCGACCTGATGCGCGACATCGCGGTGGATCTGCCCCCGCTGAACCTGCCGCTCGCGCATGGGCTGATTGCCCGAACCCGCGTCTCCGCTACCTTGAGCGAGCTGGCCGACCAGCCGGCTGCGAGCGAGGAGGCGGTGGCGGACACGCTGGTGCGGGTGAGCCAGCTTGTGGTGGATTTCCCTGAAATCGCCGAAATTGATATCAATCCGCTGTTCTCGAATGCCGATGACGCGGTGGCCGCCGATGGCTGGATCCGCTTGCGTGGGCCCGATGAGGCGCCGGGCCGGCTGGCATTGCCGCCGTATCCGGCGGAATGGATCGATGCGTTCCAGGGGCGATCCGAAAGCTTCACCATTCGGCCGATCCGACCCGAGGATGCGCAGGCGCACGGGGCGTTCTTCCAACGGCTTTCGCCAGAGGACATCCGCTATCGCTTCTTTTCGGCGATGCGGGAGCTGTCGGCCGAGCAGATGGCGCGCATGACGCAGGTGGATTACGAGCGCGAGATGGCGTTCGTGGCGGTGCGGACGGGGGCGGACGGCGAGCAGGAAACGGTGGGCGTGGCGCGGCTGGTGTGCGAAAATCCGGAGCGTGGCGAATTCGCTGTCATCGTGCAGCCGGACATGAAGGGCCAGGGCCTGGCGCGACATTTGATGCAGCGTTTGGTCGCATGGGGCAGCAGCCAGGGATTGTCTGAAATCGTGGGACAGATTCTGTCGGAGAACCAGCCGATGCTGGCCTTCATCCGCAGGCTTGGCTTTACCATCCACCATCTTCCCGACGAGCCGGATGTGGTCGAGGCGCGACTGGTTCTGTAGCGTCGTGGACGTGAAGCGAATTGCGGGGCAAGGCGCGGAGTTTCGCCAGGGCTCCCAGGCGGTCAGTGTCCGATGCAGCGATCATGCATCAGGACAGGAGCGAGACGATGGACGCGATCAGCCGGATTTCAGCTTCCTTTGTCGGCGATGTCGCCCGTTGGGAGGCGTTGCGGATGCGGGACGCACGGGCCGATGGGATATTTTGTTATTCCGTGGCGACGACGGGCGTGTATTGCCATCCGTCCTGCGCGGCGCGGCCGGCGCGGCGGGAGAACGTGGCGTTTTATGACACGCGCGACGCGGCGGAGCGGCGCGGGTTTCGCGCCTGCAAGCGTTGCAGGCCGGATCTGGCGCCGAGGGTCGAGCGCGAGGCGGCATTGGTGGCACAGGCGTGTCGCAGCATAGAGGCGGCGGAGGTGGCTCTGCCGCTTCAGGCGCTGGCCGATGCGGCCGGGGTGAGCCCATTTCATTTCCATCGTCTGTTCCGCCGGGTCGTGGGGGTGACGCCGAAGGCGTATGCGGCGGCGAGGCGGGCTGCGAAGGTGCAGGGTGGACTGGCGAAGGCGGCTTCCGTCACCGAGACCATCTATGAGGCCGGATTCGGTTCGGCGGGCCGGTTCTATGAGGCCGCCGAGGGAATGCTAGGAATGACGCCGTCGGCCTGGCGCGCCGGCGGGCGAGGCGAGGCAATCGGGTTTGCCACTGGCGACTGCAGTCTCGGCTGCGTACTCGTAGCGACCACGGCGAAGGGTATCTGTGCGATTCTGCTGGGCGAAGGGGCGGCTGCGCTGGCGGCCGATCTGGCCGGCCGGTTCCCGAGCGCGCGGATCAGCGCGGATGCGGCGTTTGGTGATCTGGTTGAACGGGTGATCGCCTATGTCGATGCACCCGGTAACGGCATCGGGCTGCCGCTGGATATTCGCGGCACCGCGTTTCAGCGTCAGGTCTGGGAGGTGTTGCAAAGTATCCCGGCCGGTGAGACGCGCAGTTACAGTCAAGTGGCCGACATGATCGGCAATCCGAAGGCTGCGCGCGCGGTGGCCACGGCCTGTGCGGCAAATCATCTGGCGGTGGTGGTGCCATGCCATCGTGTGGTGGCCAGGGATGGCGGGCTTGCGGGGTATCGGTGGGGTGTGGATCGCAAGCGCGACCTGCTGCAGCGGGAGAAATCATAAGGCATCCAGGGCGCATGGTCTGCGCCCTGGATCGTCGTCGAACCTACGGTATCGTCTGACGGGTGGTTGTGGTGCTGCTCGAGCTTGGCATGGTCATCGGGGTGGTGACGGTCTCGCTTGTCGTCGAACGCGCCGCAGGGGCGGGGGCGTTGGTGACGCAGGCTGCGAGGCTGGTAACGCTGGCGACGGCAATCGCCACACGAAGAGACTTACTGATAACGGACATTTGTTTTCCCTATGTTCGAAAGTTGCGGATGCGCTTATGGAATTGTGGTGGTCGTGGTGCGGCGCGTAGTGGATCCGGTGGGCATCGCCGGGTGGACCGTGGTGGTGCTGCTTTCCGAGGCGGCGCCGGTGCCTTTGCGATACATGGTCGACTTCGAGCTGCTGACGGTGCCGTCGGGGTTGACGGTCTTCGAGCTGCGCTCGACGGCCAACGAGCCGGGTGTCGGCACCTGCACCACCGGCGGCATCGGCGTCGGCATAGTGGGGCTGACGGTGGTGGTCGTGTTCTTATAGGTGGACTGCGCGGCAGCAAGGCCCGTGCTGAGAAGCAGGGCAGCAGCGGCGGCGGTCATCAGTCGCGTCATGGTGTCTCTCCTGTTTGCTCGGTCAGGTGATGACCTTGGTCGGAGGTTGGAACGCCCTCGCACGGTGGTTAGTTGCAGAACGCCACAATTGAGGTCGAAACTGGGGCGGCACAGCTTCGCGATCAGGGTCGCGATCACGTGCTGAGAACCGGGGGAACACAATTGATGTCGGACCACACGCATAATTGGCGCACGCATGGCGTCCGGGTGATTCCGGCCGGTAGCCTGGATGCCAACACCGCGCAGACGCCGGGGATGAACCGGGCCGCGGCGATCAACGCGGCGCGGGTGGGGGCGCAGAAGATCTGGGCCGGGACGGTGCATATCCATCCCGATGCCAAGACCGGGGCCCATCATCACGGCGAACTGGAAAGTGTGATCTATGTGCTGCGGGGCCGGGCGCGGATGCGTTGGGGCGAGCGGCTTGAATTCGTGGCCGAGGCCGGACCCGGTGATTTTATCTTCGTGCCGCCTTTCGTGCCGCACCAGGAGATCAACGCCAGCAGCGACGAAAAGCTGGAATGCGTGCTGATGCGGTCTGGCAACGAGGCGGTCGTGGTAAATCTGGACATTGACTCCGTCGAGGCACCGGAAGGCGTCGCCTGGATCGATCCGATCCATACCGCCTGATGCGGCGGCATCTCGATCACCGGCTGAAACTGCGGCATTTTCGGGCGATCGACGCGGTGGCGAGCCACCGCAGCCTGGTGCGCGCGTCGGCGGCGTTGGGATTGAGCCAGCCGGCGCTGACCCGGGCGTTGCAGGACAGCGAGGCGGCGCTCGAGACGAAATTGTTCGAGCGGCATGCCCGCGGGGTGACGCCAACTGAAGCGGGCGAGGCGGTGTGGGCCTCGGCGCGGCGGATTCTGGCCGAGATCGGGCGGCTGGAGGACGAGTTGGATCGGCTGGGATCGGCCAATGCCGGCACTGTGGCGCTGGGGGCGCTGCCGGTCGCGGCGGTTGGCCTGCTGCCGGGCGTGCTGGCGGCCTTGCGGATATCGCACCCTTTGCTGCAGGTCCGGCTGGTGCAAGGCCGCACCGAGGAATTGCTGCCGTTGCTGGCGGTGGGACAGCTCGACCTTATCGTGGGTCGGCTTTACGAGCCACCGGCGCCGGACGGGTTTCGGCGCGAGACGCTGTACGACGAGCCGATTTCAGTGTTGGCGCGGGCGGATCACCCGATCTTCGATGGCGATGCGCCGGATATCGCAGCGCTAGCGCGGTATGAGCTGGTGCTGCCGACGATGACACAGCGGATGGGACAGGAGATTGAGCGACTGCTCGACGACTGCCAGGTGATGCCTTCCAACTGTCTGCGGTCCAGCTCGGTGGGGTTCATCCGCGAGTTGCTCTACGCCACGGAGGCATTGACGATCTGCCCGCGTATGATGATGGGCGGCGATTTGCTGCGTGGCAGCATTCGCGTGGTGCCGATCGCCCTTGCGCATGCCGTGCGGCCGGCCGGGGTCATCCGCGGCGGTGTGCGGCCGACTCCAGCGAACGCGGAAACGTTGGTGGCCGGGTTACGCCGCTACCTCGCCACGCTGTCGGAGCGCGGCCTGGTGCCTTTGCTGCGTACGGTATAACCGAAACGTATAAGAAGACCGCGTAAAACGATATGACTTGAGCGCAGTTGCCGGGTCATTGTGCGGCTGAGAAAGGAAACGAGATGACCAGCAAACATATGCCACGCGCCTGCATCATGGGGCACCCGGTGGCGCAGTCGCGCTCGCCGATGCTGCATGGGTATTGGCTGGCCCAGCTCGGGATCGACGGCGCATATACCCGCGAGGATGTGGCGCCGGGCGGTTTCCCTGCGTTCCTCGAAGGGTTTCAGGCCGCCGGCTATGTGGGCGGCAACGTGACGGCGCCGCACAAGCAGGTGGCGTTGGCCGCGGTGGCGCGGGTGGACGCAGTGGCCGCGGCGATCGGCGCCGTCAACACGATCTGGACCGAACGCGGCGAACTTGTGGGTGGCAACACCGATGCGCACGGGTTCATCGCCAATCTCGATGAGCTGGCGCCGGGCTGGGATGGGGCCACGCGCACGGCCGTTGTCATGGGGGCTGGTGGGGCGACGCGGGCTGCGATCGTGGCGTTGCGGGCACGTGGCGTTGCGGTGGTGCTGGTCAATCGGACGCAGGCCCATGCCGACGCGCTGGCGGCCGAGTTTGGTGCCACGCCTGGGCCGGCTGTGCGCGTGGCGGCATGGGAGCGGCTGGGCGATACGCTGTCGCAGGCGGATCTGCTGGTGAACACCACGGTGCTGGGCATGGTGGGCAAGCCCGCCATGGAGATCGATCTTGCTGCGCTGCCGGCGGCTTCGGTGGTCTATGACATCGTGTACGTACCGCTCGAAACCGAGCTGCTGCGGGCAGCACGCGCGCGCGGCAACCGGGCGGTCGGCGGTCTCGGCATGTTGCTGCACCAGGCGGTGCCGGGGTTCGAGCATTGGTTCGGGGCGCGTCCGGTGGTGACGGCGGAACTTCGGCGGCTGATCGAAGACGATATTCGAAAGGCCTGACGCGAGTGGGCCGGGGGACGAAGACGATGAAACGTCGTGGTGTGATGAAGGGAGCGGCCGGTTTGTTGGGCGCCGCAATGGCAGCCCCGGGCATCGGTCGGGCGCAGGATGCCTCGGTGCTCAAATTCGTGTCCTATGTCGACTTGGCCATTCTCGACCCGATCGCCAATACCAACGCGGTGACGCGGACGCATTCGTTTCTGGTGTTCGACACGCTGTTCGGGGTGGACTACGCGTTTCGCACGCAGCCGCAGATGGCGGCGGGCTATGTGGTGGATTCCGCGTTCAGCGACTGGACCATCACCTTGCGCGACGGTCTTCGGTTTCATGACGACACGCCGGTGCTGGGGCGGGACGTGGTGGCGAGCCTGGTACGCTGGGGCAAGCGGGATGTGTTCGGCATGAGCCTGATGGAGGTGGTGGACGAGATATCCGCCCCCACCGACACCACCGTACGGTTCCGGCTGAAGGGGCCTTTTCGATTGTTGGTAGATGCGTTGCGCAAGATCGCGCCGAACATGCCAGCGATCATGCCGGCGCGGCTGGCCGCAACCGATCCCGCGAAGTCCGTGCCGGAGATGATCGGCAGCGGGCCGTTCCGGTTTGTGGCGGGTGAGCGGGTGGCCGGGGCGCGTGTGGTCTATGAGAAATTCGCCGGCTACGTGCCGCGCGGTGACGGCGAGGTGGGTTTGTCCTCCGGGCCGAAGATCGTGCATGTCGATCGGGTCGAGTGGCTGACCATGCCGGAAGCGGCGACGGCGGCAGCGGCCTTACAGTCGGGCGAAGTGGATTGGCTGGAGACGCCGGCGCCGGATCTGCTGGATTTGCTGCGCAAAGACAAACGGTTGGTTGTGAAAACCCATGATTCCACTGGGCAGATGGCGATATTGCGGTTCAACGCGCTGATCCCGCCGTTCGACAACCAGGCTTTGCGCCGAGCGGTTCTGCGGGCGGTCGATCAGATCGAATTCATGAGTGCGTACGCGACCGATCCCGCTTTGTGGCGGATGAACATCGGCGCGTTCACCGGCGGGACGCCGATGGCCACGAAGGCGGGAATGGACGGGCTGTTCGGGCCGACCGACGTGGCACGCGCGAAGGCGGAGGTGGCGGCGTCTGGCTATGCCGGGCAGCGCGTGGTGATCCTGGGGCCGTCGGATCATCCGGTGAATTCGGTGATGGCGAACGTGGCGGCGGACCTGTTCAAGCGGATCGGATTGAATGTGGATCTGCAGGCGATGGATGCCGGCACGATGTTCCAGCGCAGGAACAACAAGGGTCCGCTCGACAAGGGTGGCTGGAACGTGTTTCCGGCGGCCATCAACGGGCTGGGGCAGTTGAACCCGGCCGAAAGCTATCTGTCGCGCGGCAATGGCCAGGACGCCTGGTATGGCTGGCCGACCAGCCCGCGCATGGAGCAGTTGCACACGGCCTATCTGCAGGCCGGCGACCTCGGCGAGCGCAAGGCGATCTGTGACGCCATTCAGATTGTGGTGTTCGAGGAGGCGCCGTTTCTGCCGTTGGGCCAGGTGGTGTCGCCGACGGCATATCGGCGGGAGATCACTGGGATTCAGGATGGGTTTCCGCGGTTCTGGGGAGTGAAGAAGGCATGAGCGGATTTCATGACGAGCCGCTGATGGATATCGCCCATCTCGGGCATCTCGAGTTGCTGACGCCCAAGCCAGAGGCCAGCCTGCGTTTCTTTGTGGATGTGCTTGGCATGACGCAGAGCGGGCAGTCCGGTGACAGCGTGTTTCTGCGCGGCTGGGACGACTACGAGCGGTATTCGTTGAAGCTGACGGCAGCGAAGACGGGCGGCATGGGGCATATGGCATTTCGCACACGCTCGCCGCAGGCGCTGGAACGGCGGGTGGCGGCGTTGGCTGGCTCGGGGTTCGAAATTGGCTGGACCGAGGGCGATCTGGGGCATGGCCCCGCGTATCGTTGCCATGATCCGGACGGGCATGTGGTCGAGCTGTATTACGAGACGGAGTGGTACAAGGCGGAGGGCGATCTGAAGCCGGCGCTGAAGAACCAGGCGCAGCGTTATCCGGCGCGGGGTGTGAATGTTCGCAGGCTGGATCATCTGAATTGCCTGGCGGCCGATATTGCGGCGAACCGGATCTTCTTCGAGCGGTATCTGGGATTTCGGCTCACCGAGCAGATCATTCTCAACGACGGCAGCGAGGCCGCGATGTGGATGACCTGTACCAACAAAAGCTACGATTTCGCGTACTCGCGGGAGAGCCACGGGCTGCGCGGTCGGTTTCATCACCTGACCTTCGCGCTCGACAGCCGGGAGGATATTCTTCGGGCGGCGGATATCTTTCTCGAAGCCGGGGTCCATATCGAGACCGGGCCGCACAAGCATGCGATCCAGCAGACGTTCTTTCTCTATGTCTATGAGCCGGGCGGCAATCGGGTGGAGGTGGCCAATGCCGGGGCGCGGCTGGTGCTGGCGCCGGATTGGAAACCCATCGTGTGGACCGAGGAAGAACGCAAGAAGGGGCAGGCCTGGGGGCTGAAGACGATCGAGAGTTTTCATACCCACGGCACGCCGACCATCGAAGAATTATCAGCAACCGGAGTGATTCCATGAGCAAGACCGGACTTGTCGTCAGTGCGCATTCGGCGGATTTCGTGTGGCGGGCCGGTGGGGCCATCGCGCTGCACGCAGCCGCCGGCATGGAGGTGACGGTGATCTGCCTGTCCTATGGCGAGCGGGGAGAATCGGCGAAGCTGTGGCGCCAGAAGGGCATGACGTTGGAGAAGGTCAAGGCGTCTCGTCAGGCCGAGGCTGAGGCGGCTGCGAAACATCTGGGCGTGCATGACATCCAGTTCTGGGACATGGGCGACTATCCGTTGCACTTCCCGGATGCGGCCTTGTTCCGGCTGACCGATGTGTTCCGCAGCATTCATCCGTCGTTTCTGCTGACGCATTCGAAGGAGGATCTCTACAACCATGATCATCCCGCCACGACGGATTTCGCACAGCACGCGCGCATCATGGCGCAGGCGCATGGGCATGATCCGGAAAAGCCGGTGAGTGGGGCTCCGCCAGTGTATCTGTTCGAGCCGCATCAGCCGGAGCAGTGCAACTGGAAGCCGACGACTTTGCTGAAGATCGATAGCGTGTGGGC
>JAYTHH010000001.1:0-2185 GCA_043732745.1 Rhodospirillales bacterium | reverse complement strand
AGATCGATGTCGAGCAGGGCCACGTCGAACATCTCTGACTGCGCCAGCTCAAGCGCCTTGCTTTTGCGCGTCACCGGTCCGACAACCACCCAGCCGAGGAGACCGAGCACCTCCACTATCAGCTCGCCGATTAAAAACGAGTCCTCGACAACAAGTATCCGAAAGGCCTCCGGAGGTTCCGCATTCGGCACAATTGGCATCGGTAGAACTTCAGTTTCCAAACTAACGCCGTCTTGTACATCTGCGGCTGAGTAAGACACTTCCGATGCGGGTAGAAAGATATCGCACACGACCCCGGTCCGCACATAGTGCACGATTGCACTACCTTCAGTCTCCATAGACAGCGCGCGCTCGATCAGCGTCGAGCCGAAGCCACGGCGCTTTGGCTGCATTACGAGCGGCCCTCCAGTCTCGGTCCAGGTCAATTCCATGCCGCCGTCAGTGGCCAGTCGCCAGCCTACGGCCACACGCCCGCCGGATACAGAGAGCGCGCCGTATTTTGCCGCGTTAGTCACCAGCTCATGGATTGCGAGCGACAGCGAGAGGGCTGACTTCGGGGTCAGCTGCATGTCCATACCGTCCAGGGTGATTGCGGCGTGTCCACTGGCATGGAAGTCAAGCTCCTCGCGCAGCAAGTTCTTGATCGAGACGCCCTCCCAGCGGCTTTGCGAAAGCAGGTTATGAGCCTTGGCCATCGCCTGGATACGACCCTCCAGTCCTTTCACGAAATCCGTCAAAGTGATCGCGTTACTGCTTGTGTGTATGACAAGGGCCTGGATATTAGCGATTGTGTTCTTCACTCGGTGGTCGAGTTCAGCCATCAGCAGTTTGTCGCGCTCGGTCGCCCGCTTGCGTTCTTGTGTGGCTGTGTTGATCCGGCGCAGCACCACGTGGAGCAGCGAGACACGCAGGTCGAATGCCGCGTCGAGATCCGCTGACGTCCAGGGCAGGCAACGTCCACGGACCGTCTCTTGCCATACCTCGAAGGATTTGCGCGGACTTAGCCGGTCGCCGTTCGGGCCGCTCGTCACCAGCTTTACAGGCTCGCCGGCCCAGGCGGACGTCCCCACCAGCTCCGGCCGGAACCAGATGATGAAGTCGGACAGCTCTTGCGACACCGAGATGACGAGCACGCCAGATGCTACGTCGGCGAAAGCACCGCCTGACGGCCACACCTCCGCCAGCCTGTCGGTCGCGAACACGCCATCGCTCTTGACCACGTGGATGTCCAGCCACCCGATCAGGTCCTGGATCTGGCGCTGACTTGGCGTGTTTCCCAGGAAGGTCAGCTGGCCTTTCACGCTGACCGCGACGCCGCCCAGTTTTGTTCCGTCCAAGACTGGCGAGCCGCAACGGATGTAATCCAGCAAGTTGGGCGACTCCTTGGTCAATCCCACGGCGTAGTCGTCTGCGCTGGCCAGGTTGAGCATCAGGTTCTGCAACACCATGCGGCTCGCCAGCCGCTCATCGAAATGCTCTCCCTTCTCGCGTGCCTCCAGCTGAAGCGAGAACATGGAGCCGAACAGCTCGCAGATGGCCCGCAGATGCCGCGGCAGAATGCGTTGGCTGTAGTGATGGCAGGCGATGAGGCCCCAGAGTTTGCCGCCGCAAATGATCGATATCGACATCGAGGCGTCGATGCCCATGTTGCGGAGGTATTCGCGATGTATCGGCGAAACGTTGCGCAGGATCGCGTGGCTCATGTCCAGCGGCTCCCCCGTTCGGGGATTGGCCGCCGGCACCAAGGGCGCCGCGTCGTAATCGACCTGAGTGATCAGCCGCAACCAGTTCTTTAGATAGAGCGCCCGGGCCTGCTGCGGGATGTCGGCGGCCGGGTAATGCAGGTCTAGGAAGGGTGCGAGGTGCGGCTCCCGGCTCTCGGCAATGACCCAGCCGGATTCGTCATGCATGAACCGATAGACCAACACGCGGTCGTATCGGGCGACCTCGCGCACCCGTTCGGCGGCTAGCTGGCACAACGCCAGAAGTGACGGCGCCTCTCCGAATCCGCCAATCATCTCCTGGACGCCAGCGAGCGGTTCGGCCGCGAAGCGGTCGCTGGGATCGGCCGCCTCGAACTCCAGAATCAGTGATCCGCCGCTGCGGTGCAGGCTTGCGTCGAGCGGCTGGTTGGCGATGATGCGCAACTGCGGATCGAGGAGATGGCGCGGCTTCTTGAGATCGA